>NZ_LOHZ01000039.1 GCF_001601575.1 Thermovenabulum gondwanense | reverse complement strand
TCTCCCGCGGTTATTTTTGCTACGTTTATGGGCGAAAAGCAGTCTACGTCTTTTTGGGGGTCTATGTGGTATTTTATCTGGTCTTCAGATAGGTGGGAGGGCAGCGGCCTCATTATGAGTATGCCGTTTACTTTTTTATCTTCGTTTAGTTCGTGAATTTTCTTTATAAATTCCTGTTCTGTTATAGTTTCTGGTAATTCCAGGACATTTGCCTCTACACCTATTTCGTTTGCCCTTTTTAATGCACCTTTAATATAAGAAACGGAATCGGGCCTTTCTCCAACAAGGATTATCTTTAAATTGGGTATATATCCTTTTCCTTTTAACTCCGAAACTTCTTTTATTAAACTCTCCTTTAATGCCTCCGCCACTTCCTTGCCGGATAAAATTAAGGCCATTTAATTCACCCCTTCTATTTTTTTTATCTTTTTAAAACACGTTTTAACCCTTTAACTTTTCTAAGACGATTTTATAAGCTTCATCGGCTAAAATCTCCGCTTCCTTGCAGATTTTTTCTATGCGTTCACTGATTTTTTTAACAAATTCCTCATCATCCATTCCATTTAGATTAATTACAACATTTAATTTTCCACTCAAGACGGCTGATTTTAAAAGCAAAGCTCCCACTCCCGCATCGCTTATTGCAAGTTTGTTGCCTATGTCGGCAAGCCTCCTTTGAAGCTTGAGTGCTTCCAAGGAGTATTCCATTATTTTAACGGGAACCTGGCAGGCTTCTTTTAGTGCTTTTTCTAAGGCCTGCCGTTTTTTTTCTTTTTCTTCTTCGGTGTTTTTGGGCATTTTGTAGGCGGCGGCTACGCTGCTGAATACTTTTGCGTCTTCGTCTATGAGCAAAAGGAGTTTTTCCTGCAGTTCCTGGGTTTTTTGTAATATTTGTTTTACTTCGGGTTCTACGTCTTTGTATTTTTCTTTCCCCACCGTCAGGTTTGCTACCATGCTGCCCAGGGCATTACCGAGGGCGCCGGCTAATGCAGCGGCGCCCCCTCCCCCGGGTACGGGCTCCTTTGACGAGAGAGCCTCGGTAAATTGTCTTACAGTTTTTTCTATATACATCGACATCCCCCTATTTTTCATGCTCTCAGGTTTTTTTCAGCTGCCTTTAAATTTATATGAGCGGCTAAATGCATAACCGAATCTCCGGTTTCCCCATCCACCGCATTTGAGGCAATGCACGGATAGGCATGCCACAGCCTGTTTGCAGTATTTATCGCTTCCTCCCCCATTCTTTTTCCGAGAAGGCCATAGGCTACGAAATAGGTAGCACCACAGGGTGCTGAACGGATAACTTCGACCCCGGTTATATACCCTTTTTTATCTACCTCTACCCGGTATTCGGGCATACCCATTTTAAACTCTGTTAGAAAATCATCGATCAATTTACTTACGGTTTTCTTAACGGAACAAAACGGTTTTGGAAAGAGATATTCTATACCGCACTCTTCGCAAATTTTTTTTAACTTGCTTTCCAAGTATTTATCAATCCATTTAGGGTCTTCCTTAGGTGCGATAAAGACCTTGCATCCAGCTTTTTTTGCCCTTTTCAAAAGATCAACCAAGAGGTCAGGGTGTACTCCGGCAGCTATCAGCACATTATGTTCGGGCAGTTCATCGGGCAAATAACTTTCGGGCTCATCTAAAATTTCGGGCAGCACCGTAGGAAAAAATATTAGCCCCGCAATATTTGGTGTGAAATCCTTGACCTGGCTTTTTTTATATTCAAGACATTCGGAAGAGATACAACCCTTCCCCATTTTATTAAATGTAAGGTTAGGCAAAAACTTTCTTATAATATATTCCCCGCTGTACCTGCAATAAAAAGGGGGAGGAAAGATTGGGTCATCCTTCCCAGCCGCCAAAAGTAACCTGTATTTTTCCAAAGGATACACCTCGTTTTTTTATATTTTAGTTTTAGAAAAGCCCGGAAATCCTTCCGTTTTCGTCCACATCTATATTCTCCGCAGCCGGCCTCCTGGGCAGCCCGGGCATCGTCATTATCTCCCCTGTCAGTACAACTACAAAACCTGCCCCCGCCGATACTTTTACGTTCCTTACGGTTATCCTGAAACCGGTGGGCCTTCCCAGAAGCGCCGGATTATCGCTTAAGGAATACTGGGTCTTGGCCATGCATACCGGTAGATTGCCGAACCCAAGCTTCTCCAAGTTCTCTATGTCCTTTTGCGCAGCCGGAGTGTAATCCACTCCATCGGCACCGTATATTTCTTTTGCAATCGTCTCTATCTTTTCTTTTATGGATAGTTCGAGGGGATATAAGGGGGCGTATCCGTTTTCGCCTTCCTCTATCAGCCTCAATACTTCATTGGCAAGGTCTACTCCGCCTTCTCCGCCCTTTGCCCATACTTCGGATAGCACCACGTTTACCCCCAGGGCTTTGCATTCTTCCCTCACTAAATTAAGTTCTGCTTCGGTATCCGATGGAAATCTGTTCAGGGCTACTACCGCCGGTAACCGGAATTTTTTAGTAATGTTTTCTACATGTTTTAAAAGGTTGGGAAGCCCCTTTCTAAGTGCCTGTAAATTCTCCTCATTTAACCTTTCCTTAGGAATTCCGCCGTTATACTTCAATGCTCTAACCGTAGCAACTATAACCACCGCATCGGGTTTAAGACCCGCATACCTTGCTTTTATGTCCAAAAACTTCTCCGCTCCCAAGTCCGCACCGAATCCGGCTTCGGTCACCACGTAGTCGGCAAGTTTAAGCGCAAGCTTGGTAGCCATTACGCTGTTGCACCCGTGGGCTATATTGGCAAAGGGTCCTCCGTGGATGAAAGCCGGCGTGCCTTCCAAGGTCTGAACTAAGTTGGGCATCAGGGCATCCTTTAGAAGGGCTGTCATGGCGCCGTGGGCTTTCAAATCCCCCGCAGTAACGGGTCTTCCGTCGTAGGTGTAAGCTACTATTATCCTTGAGAGCCTTTCTTTTAAGTCTTTCAGGTCTTTTGCCAAGCAGAACACCGCCATAACTTCCGAGGCTACCGTTATATCAAAGCCATCTTCCCTGGGCATGCCGTTGGCCTTTCCGCCGAGCCCGTCAACTATGAATCTCAGCTGCCTGTCATTCATATCCACACAGCGCCGGATAACAATTCGGCGCGGATCAATGCCGAGCTCATTCCCCTGATAGATGTGGTTATCCACCATGGCGCAAAGGAGGTTATTTGCAGCACCGATGGCATGAAGATCCCCGGTAAAATGCAGGTTTATATCTTCCATCGGAACCACCTGGGCGTAGCCTCCTCCGGCTGCCCCGCCCTTCACTCCGAAAACGGGGCCCAGGGAGGGTTCCCTCAAACATATTACCGCATTTTTCCCAATTCTCCTTAAGGCATCCCCGAGACCTACCGTAGTGGTGGTTTTACCTTCGCCCGCCGGTGTGGGGTTTATTGCAGTCACAAGAATAAGCCTTCCATCTTTCTTTCCCGAGAGCCTTTTTGAAATATTGTAATTGACCTTTGCTTTGTATTTACCGTAGTATTCGATATCATCTTCGGTAAGCCCCAATTTTGCGGCAATGTCTTTTATCGGCTCCAATTTGGCCTCCTGAGCAATTTCAATATCGCTTTTAAAGGTCATATCGCCACCCCTTTATTTAAAATTTATTTTTCAATTTTTAAGGATAAATTGCTTTTTATCCTTGATACTTCCTCTCTTAAAACCGAACTTGAATCATAGGGAGATATACCCATTTTATCGGCATTGATAATTTCCTCGTTATAAGAAATGACTCCCAGAAGGTCACCGGTATCGATGTGGTCATTTATAAATTTTATATCCGCTTCATCTTTTACCTTATTTGCAACTACCAGGACCTTATCTATACCGAGGTCCTTTGCCAATTTTTTTATCGTTTCAAAGGTTTTAATACTTCTGATACCCGGTTCTACCACGGCTATAAAAGCATCCACAAAAGAAGCCGTAGCCCTGCCCAAGTGTTCAATACCGGCTTCCATGTCAAGTATGAGAACCTCTTCCCTTTCTAAAATTAAATGCCTTATTACCGCTTTTATAAAGGAACTTTCGGGGCACACACAGCCCGCTCCGCCCTTTTCAACACCACCCATTTGGATAAGTTTAATGCCCTCATGCTCCACGCAATACCTTTCCGGAATATCATCCACCTTAGGATTAAGGCTGAACATCTGCCCCAATACTCCGGGTTCAGCCCCCGTTCTTTCCTTTATTATATCTTTTAATTGGGAAAGAGGGATAAGCTTTTTTTCTTTTTCCGGTGGAAACCCTAAGGCAAAAGCAAGATTTGCATCGGGATCCGCGTCCACAGCAATTACCCTTTTACCTTCTGCGGTATAAATTTTTGCAAGGCAGCCGGCAAGAGTGGTCTTTCCAACCCCACCCTTACCGGTTATAGCTATTTTCATACCGTTCCCATCCTTCAAATTAAAATTAATTTAAATGCCCAGCATTTTCCGCTTCATTTCGATGTGATAGACTATCTTTTCCGCTGCTTTCACGGGATCGCTTTCTACTTCAAACCTTCCTCCCAGTATTTTTTCAATATCGGAAGTCAGGTAATTTACCACCGTTTCCGATCCCGTTATAGCAGGTGCTACCCCGAGGACAACATATATACCTGAAGATACTGCGTAAAGTCCTATGGATTGCGCTTTTTCGGACATCCACTCAGGAGCAGCCGCAGCTACCGGCAGATCGCTGATATCCATTCCCATATATTTTGCCACATCGGAAAGCAAGGTTAAAATCCTGCTTATATCCACACAGGAGCCCATATGGAGGACCGGTGGTATTTCAAGAAGCTCGCAGCAGGTAGCAAGGCCTTTTCCGCAGTAATTAACCGCATCCATGGACATCAGCCCGGCCTTAATGCAGGCATGGGCGCCGCATCCTGTTGTTACCACCAGGATGTCCCTCTTTATTAATTCCTTTGCCAGTGTAACATGCCCGGAATCGTGAGGGACCTTATGGTTGTTGCACCCCACTATTGCCGCTGCACCCCTTAAAACCCCTGATTTCATTGCATCTACAAGAGGTTTTACGGTACCCGCAGGATGTGCAAAGGAATTTGTAACTTTGTCTAGAATTTTTAAGATAGCTTCATAGCTGTATCCCACATACCCTTGTGCCTTTTCCTCGGGAATGTAGATTTTTTGTTTTCTATTTTTATAATTTAAGACCGCTTCTCTTACTATTTTTTTTGCAATTTCTACGGCCTTTTCCTCATCAAATTCCATATGGATTGCACCGGGCACCTTGGCTTTCAAAGAAGTGGTTATCAATTTCGTATGATAGCATTTTACAATCTCGGAAAGAGAAGGCATAATACACTGTACATCTACCACCATAGCGTCTACCGCACCCGTTGCGATGGCCAGTTCTTGCTGAAAGAAATTACCGGCCATGGGCACTCCATGCCTCATGGTAATTTCATTACCCGTACAGCACATACCTGCGAGGTTGATTCCTTCCGCCCCCTGTTTTTGGGCGAGCTCGATTAGTTCCGGGTCCTTAGAAGCTATCACTATCGCTTCCGACAGGGTAGGCTCATGTCCGTGAACGATTATATTTACGTAATTTTCTTTAAGCACGCCGAGATTTGCCTGAGTTTTCTTTGGCACGGGTGTGCCAAAAATTACATCCGAAAGTTCCGTGCCTATCATCGATCCTCCCCATCCGTCGGATAGGGCTGCCTTTGCGGCTTGATTAATAATATTTCTATAATCCGCATCGCATCCCATATGGGTCGAATGCATTACTTGAACCACTTCCCGGTCAATTGCCCTCGGAGAAATCCCCAGCTCATCCCAGATTACACGTCTTTTTTCCGGAGCCCTTCCTAAGAATCTTAATTTCCCGAAGGGTTTTCCAAATTCTTCAAGAGCCATTAATGCAACTTCCCGGGCAATTTCCTTCAAACTTCTGTTCTCTACTTTTACATTCCATTCCTTAGCAATTTTAAGCAATTTATCTTTATCTCTGACCTCATAATCTCCTTCCTCAAGGGCGGCATGGTAGAGAGCCTGTGCGATATCCCTCCCGTGGTCGGAATGGGCTGCTGCTCCGGCAGCTACGGCTCTGGCAAAATTCCTGGATACTATGGTATCTTCCGTGGCTCCGCAGATTCCTTTCTTGGGGCCATCCTCTGTTATTTTGACGATTCTGCAGGGCCCCATGGAACAGTTGGTGCAGCACAATCCCATTTCTCCAAATCCGCACTGAGGCTGCATCGCCTGGGCTCTGTCCCAGATGGTTTCCAAGCCCATTTCCTTTGCATATTCGTACATTTTAACCGTAGCATTATCGCAGCTTTTACAAAAATTGGTTTCTTTCAAGTTATTCCCTCCTCTGCAAATCTTTTATACGGCTTTTACTTTTAGAGCTTTTGTAGGACATGCCTTTGCACAATAGGGTTCATCGCTTTCCATACACCTGTCGCAAACCGTGGGAAGATTGTATAATTTTATCGCATTAAACGGACATGTATCCTGACAAAGCCCGCACCCTGTGCATGTAATCTCATTCACTTTTATCGTGCCGTTTTCCCTTCTTTCAAGTGCACCGACAGGACACGCTTTTATGCATTTAGGATCGCTGCAAAGCATGCACTGCTCTACTTTGATTTTTCCGTTCTTAACTTTGATTCTGATACGAGAAAACCTTTTTTCCCTGATTGCACCTGCAATATTTTTAGTTTTGGAATGGGCAGCCGCACATGCAAGTTCACAGGTTTTACACCCCAAGCATTTTTCCTTCTCAAAAAAAATTTTTATCAATTCAAATTCCTCCTTTTTACCGCCCATTGTTAATTTTTTCACAACCTCAATTATATATTAACTCTTTGTTAAATTTCTGTCAATATAAAAAGCCCCCGTAAAAGGAGGCTTTATAAAAAAAGTTTAAGACTGCCTATAATCATTTCCTTGTTTTTTCAAATATAATTATTCAAAAGCTATACTAAGTAAATTTTTTATTACGGGATAATTTATTTCTTGACTTGAATTATCATCCTTCCAATACCGTAACTAAACGCAAAAACCGCTAAGGTGCCCAAAATTCCTGCAAAAGCAGTAGAAAAATAATCATTTTGAATAAAGGAAATCCTGTAATCGCTAAAAGGTGAAGAAATTATCCCCTGATCAGCTTTTTCTTCAATATTTAACTTCTGGCTCACCCTTTCCAGACCATCGGGAAGGGATGAAGCAAAGGGAGAAAGCAGGGCGGCGATTATTAATGCTGCTAAAAGTATGTATACCCAAACTTTTTTTATCATTTTCATGCCGTCATCCCCTTTTCCGAATTATCGATGCCATCCGCCTTTATATTCCTCACCCTGTCCACAAAGGAACATACCGCTACGGTTATCAATCCTTCCCCGATTCCTATCAGAGAGTGTATAACGACCATCGGAATCATTACCTCCTTCAGTCCCGCCAATCCTGAAAGAAAAAGCTCTCCACTGCAAAATATTGAAGCGGCTACCACCGAAGCCCACCCGGCTAAAAATATACCTGCGAAGTTTTTGCCAGAAAACCACTTTTTAGAAAATTTTAACATAAAAAAGGCCGTAACCGGAGCCACTACTGCCATGTTGAATATATTTGCCCCGAGTGCCAGTAGCCCTCCATCCTGAAAAAGTAAGCATTGAAGTATAAGTACCGAGGCCATTGCAAGTCCTGCCAGCTGGGGCCCCACCGCATAAGTAAGCATAGCCGCTCCCAGAAAGTGACCCGAAGTACCTGCCATTACTGGAAAATTCACCATTTGAGCTGCGAAAACAAAAGCTGAAAGGACTCCAAGAAAAGGAATATCTTTTTCTTCCATTATTTTTTTTGCACTGTCAGCATCTTTTTTTAAAGCATAGGCGCTGGCTGCAGCGGTAACTATAAGGGTTTTGGGATCCAGAAAACCATCGGGTATATGCATATAACTTCCTCCCGTCAAGATATTTTATATAATTAAAACAGGCCATGAAGCATCCCTTTCAAGGAGATTTTTGACCTTCATGGCCTGTTTATCAATGACTTTATTAAGTTAATGAAGTCCTTGGTCTTATAAGGTAAAAAATAGCCTTCCCCTAAAATTTCCTTTGAAAATCTGTAAACCAGCGGTTGTTCCAGATCGGCCTCTCTTATCACTTCATCCCGGGTTAATATTTCAGGAGGGCCTTCTGCAAGAACCCTTCCCCTTTTTAATATTATCACCTTTTGTGCCCAATCCGCAGCAAAATTTACGTCGTGAGTTGCAATAATTAATGTTCGACCTTCCCCTTCCAAATACTTTAAAATATTTATAATCTGGCGCCGGGAAGAGGGGTCAAGGAAGGCCATAGGTTCATCTAAGATAAGTATTTCAGGGTCTACGGCTATTACGCCGGCTATTGCTACCTTTTTTTTCTGACCGTAACTTAAGTGTTGAGGAATTCTTTCCTTTAATTCCTCTATTTTTAAAGCCTTCATGGCTTTTTCCACTCTTTTTTCTACTTCTCCCTTACTTAAGCCGAAATTTACCGGTCCAAAAGCAATATCTTCGTATACCGTCGCAGAAAAAACCTGATCATCCGGGTTTTGAAAGACAAGGCCCACTTTTTGCCTTATTTTATACTCATTCCCTTTTTTTACCTCTTCTCCAAAAATCTTTACCCTTCCCTTCTTGGGAAGATAAACTCCATTAAGATGTAAAAGCAATGTGGTTTTTCCAGCTCCGTTTTCCCCCAGAATTGCTATCTTTTCTCCCGGCATTATTTTAAAACTTATTCCCTTTAATGCCTCGCTGCCATCCCTGTATTGAAAAAACAAATTCTCCACTTCTACTGCATAATTCATTTCAATACACCTTTTCTATAAATAGTAAAATTGCGGGAGGTATTAAAATACCTGCTATAAAAATAAGGTTTGAAGCAAAGAGGCTTTCTTCTTCCTTTAATACAAGCTTTCCGCTATATCCTCTGGAGAGCATGGCATTATATACTCTTTCACTGCGTTCTGCAGACCTTATAAACAAGCTTCCCACTAAATAGCCAAGAATTTTCATGGTATTCCATTCCCAGAAACCTCTGCCTCTTTTGAATCCTTTAGAAATTAAGGCTTTTTCCATGCTTTCCAGTTCTTTAAATATTACATCAAAATATCGGTAGGTAAGAAAAACCATATCTGCCAGAACGCTAAGAAGGCCTATTTTTTTAAACCCGGTTATGACCTTGGAAAAGGAAAACATCGTGTTAAAAGTAGAAACAATAAGAATTGCTTCAAAGCTTTTAAGAAATATGATAACGTATTTTTGATATCCGAAATCCATGTTAAGAATATATGCAAAGAAAACCATAAAAGCGGAGAATAAAACTGGTATTTTTGAATTTCTTACCGCCTCAATAAATCTAAAATTATATAGTGCAAATACCGCTAAGGTAATAACAAGGTTATATATTAAAAACCTTATGTCGTTAAAAAGTGATACTTCTATAATATAAATCACCAAACTCAGGGCTATAGCAGAAGAAGCGATGTTTTTCACGGTTTATACTCCCTGGTAATAGCTACGGATAAATTAATCCTCTTCAAAAGAATTTTTATCAAAAGAGTGTATAGCGGGATGTTAACCGCCTGGGTAATCGCAGCGGTAGTCATTTTATAAATCAGCGGAATTCCAAAGAGCTTATTTAAAAAATAAGGAACAAGCAAAATGGAGGTTACGGTCTGCCCTACAGCAATGGCAAATAAAATTTCCCAGAACCTGTAATTTTTAGTTTTCATGATCTTCAACACGAGTGCGGGGATAATGCCCGTTAAAGCGCTGGTTAAAGTAAAATGCGGCATATAAGGCCCCATAGGATTTATTCCGTAACCCACTATATCACCTACGGCTCCGATAATTCCTCCGGCCATTGGCCCCATCAAAATCCCGCCGAATATCAAAGGAAGTCCTCCAAAGCCTATCCTGATAGCCTCCACATTTCCAATCGCAATTCTTATGCTGGCAATTCGGGTAAGTATAATATTCAAGACTATCAGCATCGCCATATAGGTGATTTTTCTTGCTGCGGAGTCCTTATTCACGACCTCACTCCCCTTCTATTTGTTCCTTTATTCACATTTTAACCTATCGTTAATATTTTGTCAATCTCGTTATCCACAACAATGCTATTTTAAGTACTTAATCCCTTTAAATAATTATTTTAATTATACCAAAAATATAAAGGCCCGCAACAGTAAAATTAAGCCGCCATAAAGGCGGCTTAATTTTACCTTACATATATGAAGTACAGAATAAAGGTTACCGCAAGAATGTACATCACCCAGTGGACCTCTTTTGATCTGCCCGAAAGGGTCATCAAAAGGGCATATGCCACAAATCCCACCGCAAGCCCCAAAGAAATGCTGAAGGTCAACGGCATCAAAATAGCTGTGAGGAAAGCAGGGAAGGCCTCGTAAAAGTCCGAGAATTTAATCTCATTCAAGCTGGAAGCCATAAATATACCGACTATTATCAGTGCAGGCGCGGTAGCCTGGGAAGGGACTGCCAGGGCTATGGGAGAGAATATGATAGAGGCAATGAACAGGAGCGAAACCACAACGGAAGTTAAGCCCGTCCTGCCGCCTGCGCTGACACCTGCGGCACTTTCCACATAAGTGGTGGTATTGCTTGTCCCAAGCAGCGAACCGATCACGGTACCGAGCGAGTCAGCAAAAAGTGCCTTATTACCCCTTTTTAAATTGCCGTTTTCATCGATCATACCCGTTCGGGATGCCACGCCCACAAAGGTGCCGATCGTATCGAAAAGGTCGGCAAAGAACAAAGAAAATATCACGGGATACATGGAAACCTTTAAAGCACCCATTATGTCCAGTTTTAAAAATCCAGGCGCCATGCTCGGAGGTGCTGAAATCAGGGTTGACGGAATTTTGGTAATCCCCATGGGTATTCCGAGAATGGTAGTAATAATAATACCAAGCAGCATGCCCCCGCGAACGCCTCTTGCGACGAGAACTGCGGTAATGATAAGACCTATGGTTGCAAGGAGTGTCCCCGGATCCTTGAAGTTTCCGAGGTCTACAAAGGTCGCTGGATTTGACACTACAATCCCGGCATTTTTAAAACCTATAAAAGCTATAAAAAGTCCTATACCCGCACCTACCGCATGTTTCAAAGGAAGGGGTATTGCTTTAATCAGCAATTCCCTGAGCCCCGTAAGAGTAACAATAACGGCTATGATTCCGGACAAAAACACCGCACCCAGGGCTGTCTGCCAGGGAATTCCCATTTTGCCAACCATTACATAGGCGAAAAAGGCGTTAAGTCCCATACCCGGAGCTAAAGCAAAGGGATAGTTGGCGTAAAGCCCCATAAAAAGGGTTGAAATAGCGGCAGCTAAGGCTGTTGCCATAAAGACGGCACCCTGATCAAGCCCGGCATCCTTCAGTATAATCGGGTTTACCAGTATAATGTAAGCCATTGTGACGAAGGTGGTAAAACCTGCCAGTATTTCAGTTCTTACATCGGTACCGTTTTCCCCGAGCTGGAAAAACCTTTCTAAAAATCCTTCTTCTTTTGCTTTTTTGATGACAATCTCCTCCTTCAAAGCTGCAACCTCCTTAATATTTTTACCCGAACCCTTAAAAATAATAAATCCCCTTTCTGTAAAATAAGGGGAATACTATGATTCCCCTATAGCCTTCGGCGGTTTACGGCCGCCCGGTAGAAACTTCCGGGCCATATTCCCGGAATTATACAGGGGTTGCGGGCAAATTTTTAATTTTCGTTTTAATTTTATCAGAATTATTAAATTTGGTCAATATGAAAGAGAACATTACTGTGGTTGATTTTATACATCATTCGGAAATAAAATAACAAATCATTTTCTGCTAACAAAAATGTATTGACATTTTAGGGGGTAAGATAATAAAATAAAATATAACAACAAAAGGATCCCATGACTGGCGGCAGTGGAATTAACCACAGGGGAGTGGGATCAATAGGGAATGCCGACCGCCTGGGCAAAATAAAATTTTGTCCGGGCGGTTTTGTTTTTTATGCTTATTATATTTTCAAATTCATCTATATAAGCGCAAAGGAGGTAATAAAAATGCAGGAAGCCTGGAAGGGTTTCATCCCGGGTATCTGGGTAGAAGAAATAAATGTAAGGGATTTCATTTGCAAAAATTTCACCCCTTATTATGGAAACAGCAAATTCCTTTCAGGGCCTTCGGAAAAAACCCGGCGTCTCTGGGAAAAATGCAAAGAACTCCTATTAGAAGAAGGTAAAAAAGGCGGAGTTTTAAAAATAGACACAGCTACAGTTTCATCAATTACCGGCCACAAACCCGGATATATAAAAAAAGAGGATGAGATAATTTTTGGACTTCAAACCGATGAACCTCTAAAAAGAGCCGTTAACCCCTTTGGAGGCATACGCATGGCCAACGAAGCATGTAAAGCATACGGCTATGAACTCGACCCGCATATAA
This sequence comes from Thermovenabulum gondwanense, assembly GCF_001601575.1. Lineage (NCBI taxonomy): Bacteria > Bacillati > Bacillota > Clostridia > Thermosediminibacterales > Thermosediminibacteraceae > Thermovenabulum > Thermovenabulum gondwanense. The sequence goes on along the minus strand of NZ_LOHZ01000039.1, from coordinate 10,483 downwards.
GCGAGATTTTCTCGAAATACCGCACCACCCATAATGAGGGGGTTTACAGGGCCTATACAGAGGAAATGCTTCTTGCGAGAAAGCTGGGGTTAATCACAGGGCTTCCCGACAATTACGGAAGAGGGAGGATAATCGGCGATTACCGGAGGGTAGCCCTTTACGGAGTTGACAGGCTTATTGAGGAAAAAAAGAAGGATCTTTGTGATCTTAAGTCTCCTTTAACTTTAGAAATTATTCAGCTAAGAGAAGAGATATCCATGCAGATTGAAGCTTTACGGGATCTTAAAAAAATGGCTCTTGATTACGGTTTTGACATTTCCTATCCGGCCAGAACCGCCTTAGAGGCCATTCAGTGGATTTACTTTGCCTATCTTGCGGCAATAAAGGAGCAAAACGGAGCGGCTATGTCCCTCGGCAGGGTAAATACCTTTCTGGATATTTACATTGAGCGGGACATTAAAAGCGGAATTCTTAGTGAAGAACAGGCTCAAGAGCTCATAGACCAGTTTGTTATCAAGCTAAGAATGGCAAGACAGCTACGCACACCCGAATACAACGAACTATTTGCAGGTGACCCCATGTGGATCACCGAAGCTCTTGGAGGAATGTGCTTGGACGGCCGGCCGATGGTAACAAAGACCACTTACCGATTTTTAAATACCCTTGTCAACCTCGGACCCGCACCGGAGCCGAACTTGACCGTATTGTGGGCTAAAGATCTGCCGGACAATTTTAAAAAATTTTGCGCAGAAATTTCCATTAAAACCAGTTCCCTTCAGTATGAAAATGACGATCTGATGAGACCCATTTTCGGGGATGACTACGGGATTGCCTGCTGTGTATCGGCTATGAAGCTGGGAAAGCAAATGCAGTTTTTCGGAGCAAGGGTGAATCTGGCAAAAGCTCTGTTACTCGCCATTAACGGAGGAAAGGATGAGAAAACGGGTTTAAAAATAGGCCCCGAATTGCCTCCCATGAATAAAGGCCAATTAAACTTCGAAGAGGTATTTAAAAGGTATACTATCGTTCTTAAGTGGCTTACAAATTTATATGCAGATACCATGAACCTCATTCATTATATGCACGATAAATACAACTACGAAAGGCTTCAAATGGCCCTGCACGATACCAATGTGGATCGATTGATGGCCTTCGGCATAGCCGGCCTATCGGTAGTGGCAGATTCCCTCAGCGCGATAAAATACGCAAAGGTCACTCCTGTTTTTAATTCCGACGGAATTTGCGTGGACTTTATTATCGAAGGCGATTTTCCAAAGTACGGAAACGACGATGACCGGGTGGATTTTATTGCGGTAGAAGTAGTAAAAACCTTTTACGGATTCTTAAAAAGAAAACCCCTTCATAGAAAAGCCCGGCCAACGGTATCCATCCTTACTATTACCTCAAATGTGGTCTACGGCAAAAAAACCGGCGCCACTCCCGATGGTCGAAAATCCGGCGAACCTTTTGCTCCCGGAGCAAACCCCATGAGCGGCAGGGAAAGGATGGGGCCGCTCGCCGCTTTTAACAGCATATGTAAGCTGCCCTACGATTACTGCAAAGATGGGATATCCTATACCTTTTCAATCGTGCCCCAGGCTCTGGGAAGAAGCGATGAAGATAAGGTAAATAACCTCACCGCACTTCTTGAAGGCTATTTTTTAAACAAAGGACACCATATAAATGTTAATGTAATGGATAAAAGGCTGCTTCTTGATGCCATGGAAAATCCTCATAAATACCCCCAGCTTACCATCAGGGTTTCGGGGTATGCGGTGCACTTTAGCAAACTTTCCCGGGAACAGCAGTTAGAAGTGCTTACCAGAACCTTTTTTGAAAGCCTGTAGCGCAAATTCAAAATAATCTGCAGAATCATTAAGAAAAATTGGAGTGTTTAAAAATGGGTATAAAGGGAAGAATTCATTCCATTGAAACTATGGGAACTTTGGACGGTCCCGGCATCCGCTTTGTGGTTTTTACTCAGGGCTGCCCCTTAAGGTGTGCTTACTGCCACAACCCGGATACCTGGGACCCCCGGGGCGGATATTTAATCGATGCAGCTGATTTATTCAATAAAATTTTAAGGTATAGAAATTATATGGAATTTTCAGGAGGTGGGTTAACCCTTTCAGGGGGCGAGCCCACCCTCCAGCCGGATTTTTGCGCCGAACTTTTTAAAAGGTGTAAAGACGCCGGTATAAATACCGCTTTAGACACCTCCGGCTATTGCGAACAAAAGAATCTGGAAAAAATTCTGCCCTACACCGACTTAGTGCTTTTTGACATCAAACATTTGGACCCAAAAAGTCATATTGAACTCACAGGGAGGGATAACAGCAAAATCTTGGAAAATCTAAGCTTAATTGAATCTAAAAAAGTAAAAACCTGGGTAAGATATGTTTTGCTACCCGGAATTAACGATACACCGGAAATTATTAATAAACTTGCGGATTTTCTTTCAGGCTTTAATTTTATCGATAGGGTAGAAGTTTTGCCATACCACAGATTGGGTGTTCATAAATGGGAAGAATTGGGCATAAGTTATAAACTTAAAAAAATTAATCCTCCGTCAAAGGAGGATTTAAACTGCATCAAGCGAATTATAGCCCAGAGGGGGTTAAAGGTATCTTAAAGCTATACCATAATACCTTCTTCTTTTAGATATTCCGCCGCTGCTTTCAGGTTATCAACCCGGAAAATTATAAGGGTTTTACCCGGATTTTCTCCCATAAAGGCATACATATACTCAATATTCACCGATTTTCTGCTCAAAATCTCCAGTATCTTTTGTACCTCTTTAAAAGTGTGCTGAATTTCTACAGCTATTACTTCGGTAATTTTAACGGTAAATCCTTTTTCCTGCAAAACCTTCAAGGTTTTTTCGGGATCATCTACTATCAATCTTAAAACCCCGAAATCCGCAGTATCTGCAAGCATAAGTGCCTTCACATCCATGCCGTTATCGTTAAGGGCCGAAGTAACCGCATAAAGCCTTCCGGGAGTATTTTCAAGGAAAACAGAAAGCTGTTTGACTATCATCCGCATACCTCCTGTAATTATATTTTTCTTTTATCTATTATCCTTTTTGCCTTACCTTCGCTGCGTTCTATGGTTTTAGGTTCTACCAGCTTAACCTTTACGGAAATCCCAAGAGTAGTCTCAATTTCATTTTGAATTTTTTTACTTAAAATTTCAAGGGATCTCACGTCATCAAAAAACATTTTTTCCGAAACTTCCACATGCACTTCCAGAACATCCAAATGATCCACCCTGTCTACCACCAGCTGGTAATGGGGTTCCGTTTCTCCAAACTGCAAAAGCACGTGTTCTATTTGAGAAGGGAAAACATTCACACCTCTTATTATCAGCATGTCGTCGGTTCTCCCCTCAATCCTGCCGATTTTAACACTGGTTCTTCCGCAAGCACAGGGCTCTGCTATAAGCCTTGAAATATCTCCCGTCCTGTATCTTATTATGGGAAGAGCCTCTTTTGTCAGGGAGGTGAATACCAGTTCCCCTTTTTCCCCCGGCGGAAGCACATCCCCGGTTTTGGGATCTATTACTTCCACCAGGAAGTGATCTTCCTGAACGTGGAGCCCATTTTTATACGGGCACTCTATGGCTACACCGGGACCAATTATTTCACTCAGGCCGTATATATCAAGAGCAGTTATTTTCAACCTTCCTTCAATTTCCTTCCTCATGTTTTCCGACCAGGGTTCGGCGCCGAAAACCCCTATGCGCAGGTTCAAATCTTCCGGTTTTAGACCCATTTCCTCAATTACTTCGGAGATGTGAAGGGCATAGGATGGGGTGCAGGTTAATACGGTTGTTCCGTAATCCTTCATGATCATTACCTGCCTTTTGGTGTTCCCCCCGGATATGGGAATTATCGTCGCCCCAATTTTTTCCGCGCCGTAGTGAAATCCAAGCCCGCCGGTAAAGAGGCCATATCCGTAAGCATTTTGGATTACATCGTTTTTTTGGATTCCCGAAGTCACCAAAGAGCGGGCCATGAGCTCCGTCCATACATTAATATCGCTTCTCGTATACCCAACCACCGTTGGCTTACCGGTAGTTCCTGATGAGGAATGAATTCTCACCACTTCGCTTAAAGGAACGGCAAACATTCCGTAAGGGTAGTTTTCTCTGAGGTCCTTTTTATAAGTAAAGGGAAGGTATTTTAAATCCTCTAAGGATTTCAGATCGCCCGGTTCAAAGCCGGCGTTCTGTAACAGTCGCCTGTAGTGAGGAACATTATAAAATGCCCTTTCCAAAGTGTTTTTTAATCTTGAAAGTTGCAGTTCTTTTAGCTCATCCCTTGGCATACATTCGTATTTTTCATTCCAGTACATTCCATTTTAACCCCCTTCTTTTATTAAAAAATAATCCCTAAATAAAAAAGCCCTTCATCCCTGATGGGACGAAAGGCTGCTTTCCGCGGTACCACCCAAATTGGCATAAAGCCCACTCTTTTCGGGCACGGATTTTAATCTATGCCCTATTGGTTTAACGGTCAAAACCGTCCGGGCCTACTTTGAGTTTCAACCCGAAGCTCGGAAGGGAACTTCAGCTATTTTCGCCTGAAAACGCTCTCAGTCGCCGGCGTTTTCTCCCTGTAAAGCGCTCCATAGCCTACTTTCTTCCGTCATCGCCTTTTGCTTATTGAAATTTTAATTGGTTAAAATTATACCACGGGAGAGCAGAGACGTCAATCATTATTTTTTAAATAATGCTATTTCTCAAAAGTTATATTATAATAAAATCAAAATCAAAGGAAAAGCAAATTAAAATCCGGGCGGGAATGTTTTATGAATATAAACCTCAATTCTCTTTTATCCCTTACAATTGAAACCTTTAAGAATATGCTCAAAACAGATGAAGGTAAACTTTTAAAAGAAATGCTATCCGAAAAATTGATATTGCCGGAAAATAGAACAAAAGATAATGATAATGATATAATAGCAAAATATGAAGCTTTTCAAGAAAAAATTCCTCTTTTATTCACCCGGCAAATAATTGAAAGAGTAATAAAAAACAATCCGGATTACAGCGAAGCAATCCTTTTTAAAGATTTATATAATTTTTTAAAAAGGGAATTTCAATCCCTGAGGAAGGAATTCACCTCTAAAAAAAATATCTTATCTTTTCAGGGTATTGATGAAATAGAACAAATTCTCTTAAAAAATATACACAATAATAGCGATTCTTTTATTAACTTTCGATTACTTTTAAAGTTAATAAATATAGCTTTTGCAGATCTGAAACACAAAACTCGCTTTGACATCATATTTTTAGAGGATAAAAAATTTATCCTCTTTAAGTCAGAAAATCAAAAAAACCCGGAAAACCGTTTTAATCTTAGCTTCTTAATAAACACAAAAAACTACGGAATAGTAGAAGCAAAAATTACCTGCTTTAATAAATCCCTGGGCTCTTCTCTAATTTTTGAAAACAGAAATTTTTGCGAGGAAGCAAAAAAATATTTTCAAACTTTGAAAAAAGAAGGAAGGCTTTCCAAAAGCCTTTCAGGTTTAAAATTCATTTATGACTCCGAAAGGCTGGAAAAATTTTTTGTTGAACGAACATTTTTGCTTAATAATGTAAAAATGGATTTTAAAATATAGATGGAAAATAAGAAGGGGAAAAGATAATGGATGATAAAGTGAACAATAAATTGAAAGCTGCAGCATTAAAATACGACAAAGATAAGGATGATGCTCCAATCCTTGTGGCAAAAGGTCAGGGAGAAATTGCCAGGGAAATATTAAAAATCGCCGAAAAAGAAAGCATCCCCATCTTGCAGAATTCCCCATTGGTGGATGCTCTAATGAAAGTAGAAATAGGTTTTGAAATCCCACCCGAGCTTTACAAAGTGGTGGCTGAAATCCTTGCCTTCGTTTATTCCTTGGATACCACTACCCCACGCATTTTTTCCCCATCCAAGTAAGCATCGTACAATCCCTCGAAAACCCAGACTGCCGGATGTTCTGTGGGCTGTCTTTTTGCACTTTTAAAGAATTCAAAGTTGATGATGTTGGTCTCAATTGAATCAAATACGGGCATGTAAAGTATTCCATCTAAATCCAAGTCCGCAAAAAAATGGGTACCGTAGGACAGTTCCGGCATAAAATTTTTTGTTTTTATTCCCAGTTCTACCAGCATCCCGCAGTTAGAAATTTCGTTGTAGGTGACCGGCACACCCAGGTTGGGATTGCTGGAACCCCATCGCCCCGGCCCTACAAGTATATATCTTTCTTTCTGCAGTTTTTCGTTTACCCTTCCCACTTCCCGGGCTACATCGTACTTGTCCGGGCTTTTATTATATTCTTCAAAATCTACGTATACGATGTGTTTAACATTTTTTAAAACGCCGTTTGTCAGCATTCTGTCCCCTGCAAGAATAATACTTTCTCTTTTTATATCCTGTGGAATTTCCACCTTGCTGTACTCTTCATAGCTGGTCAATGGCCTGACCTGCACCAGTGCAAACTTAGGGTCTTCCGGTTCGTAAGCCCATTCCACATCCACCGCAATTCCCATTAAATCTTCCAGATATCCGAACAAAAACTCCATAAGCCGGAAAAAGCGGGGTTTAAAAGCGGGAAAATTATCAAAAGTAAAAACTATCCTCTCCCCGGGATTAAGCTTTGTCAGCACCGGCGGAACATCCTTCAACATATTTTCCGCAGAAGAATATATGGATGCGAACTTATTAAAGTTCCTGTGATAGGGAATTAGGTCCAGCCTGTCGTTTATATTATAATCCCGCAATTCTCCGGTATCCATATCCAGCATATCAAAGGTCTCCTGGGAGTACTTTGCTATTTCCCAGGGATTATTTCCTTCGGGACGCAGGCTCAAATTTGTCAGCGAAAAAATTCTGGCATAACCCCTTCCGGTACTTCTTGTCCCAAGGCCAAAAACAATCCTTACCACTCCGTCTTCTTTTCTTATTCTTTCTGTAAACCTCCTGTAATTTTGAGAAAAGCCAACCCCCGCTATTTCAGGGTAAAATCCTTCCTTGCGCCTTTTGCCGAAAAGCTGCTGAATTATAACAGCCATTTTTTCATCGTGCAGGTTGTGTTTTTCCCGGTAAACAACGGCGTTTTTACCGTATGTACTTGCGTAAATCTGCTTTATAGCCCGGGTAATCTGTTTTAATCTAAAATCAATGCCACCCGTATTGGGTATAAAAGTTGTAAAATATTTACCCGCGAAAGAATATTTAATACTGTCCTCCAGATACGAAGAAGACCTTATGGCAAGGGGATAATCCATAATCGATACCACTTTTTCCAGAAAGCCAATTACATAATCCGGAAATTTGCCTTCCAGAATTTTTTGCTGTATTAAATTCAAATTCCCAGGTTCTTCCTTTATAATCCTGTCAATATTATTCAATCTTAAAAAGTCTTCGTAAACCTCCGTGGACAAAAAGTAACTTTCTGGTATTACCACGTTTTTTAAGATTTCGTATTCTCCTTTTCTTTCCTCTAAGTGAATTTTTGCGTATACCAGTCCTTTTGCTTTTCCACCGATGCACTCGGTACCCAGGGTTTTTTCCCTTATCTCTTTAATTTCTAAAGGATTAAACTGAATAAATTTTTTTACCTTTTCCTTTGTGGTATCCATCTTCTTCACACCTTCCAAGAAGTTTAATGCACTATTTTAGATAATAATTTTTGTATATAGGCAATTCCGTTGAATCCATATAAAGCCATTAATGTCCATATCACAGCCCATACCAAATCCCCCAGAAAACAAAATACGACATATTCAATAAAATCTATACCAGCCACACCCGACAACCAAATAGCGGGAGTTCGAGGAAGACCTATCAAACGACTTATAAAAACCACATAGCCCCCCTTTTTTTTATACCATCGCTCAACCCTCCGGTAGACCTCATCCTTTACCTTAAGTTTTTTTAACAGAGACTTTACAAATCTCTTGCCCTTAAACCTTCCTACAAAATAAGCCAGAATGTTTCCGGATAAATTGCCGAGGGTAATGTAAAGGATTACCTTGAAAAGATTTAATCTCCCTTTTTTTATAAGGTAAGCGGCGGCGACAAATACTATTTGAACCGGACCGGGCATCCCCGTTCCTTCATAAAATAAGAAAAGGAAAATTCCAGCATAGCCGTACCGAATTATAAATTCGTAAAGGGGGTTCACCTTTGCCACTCCAATATAGCTTCTTATTTTCCATAATAACACAATTATTCAAGAGTTCCTACTGCTTCTTCTACCCTTTTTACCAATTCACCGCTTTTTATTAGATGCGCAAGTTTTTTAATATCTTCGCTTAAAACCCTGTCCTCTTCAATTTTTGGGACAACATCCCTTATCAGTTCATAGGCCCTTTTAGTCCCTTTTCCCAGGTCTTTAAAACATCCTCCCTCTTCAAAACGGAAATCTATTGCCTGAGCCGCACAGAGAAGTTCAATGGCAAGGACGTTTAATGTGTTTTCTACAATTTTCCAGGCCTTTTTCGCTGCAATTGTTCCCATGCTTACATGATCTTCCTGATTTGCAGAAGAAGGTATAGAATCCACACTGGCCGGAAAAGAAAGGGTCTTGTTTTCCGATACCAGCGCCGCTGCCGTATACTGGCTAATCATGAGTCCTGAGTTCAAGCCGCCGTTTCTCGTTAAAAACGCCGGAAGACCTTCATTAAGGCTGGGGTTGACAAGCCTTTCTATTCTCCGCTCGGCGATGTTTGAAAGCTCCGATACGGCAATAGCAAGGTAATCCATATTGATAGCCACCGGCTCTCCGTGAAAATTTCCCCCCGATATTATTTTCCCTTCTTCGGGAAATATTAATGGGTTATCCGTTGCCGAATTTATCTCTATTTCAACAACGTTTTTAACATGGTTTAATGCATCCTTTACAGCTCCGTGCACCTGGGGTATGCACCTTAATGCATAAGCATCCTGGACTTTGTAATGCCCCTGACGGCTAATAAATTTACTTTTATCCAGCAATTTTCTCATATTTTCCGCAGCTGCCCTCTGTCCCCTATGGGGTCTCACCCTTTGCACCTTTTCGTCAAAAGCATCTATTATTCCATTTAATGCCTCAAAGGTCATTGCCCCGCTGATATCTGCCGCTTTTGATAAATTAATTGCACCGGATATGGAAAGGCAGGCCAATGCGGTCATTGCTTGAGTCCCGTTAATCAAGGCAAGCCCCTCTTTTGCTTCGAAGACAACGGGTTCTATCCCCGCCCTCTCGAGGGCAACTTTCCCCGGAAGAACCTCTCCTTTATAAAGAGCCTCACCTTCTCCCATCATTACCAGCACCATATGAGCCAACGGCACCAGGTCTCCGCTAGCTCCTAAGGAACCCTGAGAGGGAACAAGGGGTACTATATTTTCATTTAGCATTTTTATTATAGTTTCAAGGGTAGATAACCTTACTCCCGAATACCCTTTCGCCAGGGCGTTTATTCTCAAAAGCATCATAGCCCTTACCACTTCTTCAGGGAAATGTTCACCTACTCCTGCAGCATGGCTTCTTATCAGGTTTCTTTGAAGTTTTTTTGTATCCTCCGGTGATATTACTACATTACAAAATTTCCCAAAACCAGTGGTAACTCCGTATACTATTTCCCCCTTTTCTATTATTTTTTCTACATATCTCCTGGAATTATTTATTTTTTCTATAGCGGTATTGGAAAGTTTTACCTTTTCACCCCTCACCGCCACATTAACAACTTCTTCTACCGTCAGATCTTCTCCTTTAATAATCATGGATTACCCCCCAAGCACTTAATTTATAAATTCAATTTTCTCTATTCTTTATACTAATGAATCCTTTTATACAAAAACCTTTATAGCCCGATTTTTCTTTATGCTGATACTTTAGCATTATAAAAGCCCCTAAAAGCCGAATAAGGGAAACCTTTCGGTTTCCCTTATTCACACTTAATTTTTAATCTTTTAGTCTGTATTAACAACAAGAATTTCAATAAAGCCATTGATAATGACTTTTTACGGCATGACCATTATTTTTTTATATTTTATTTCTTCCTTTGAGGAAATATAGGTATTTGTAAGCTATATTATAACGTATTTTAATATTTGTCAATAAAAAAATAAAAGATTTCGGCAGCGACCTACTCTCCCGGGATAACCCAGTACCATCGGCGCTGGAGGGCTTAACCTGTGTGTTCGGTATGGAAACCGGTGTTTCCCCTCCGCTATGGCCACCGAAATCTTTCTTTCATTATTTATTTATGTTATTTATTTTTTTCCTTTTGCTTTTCTATTCCTTTTTTCCTTATTGTTCTTCCTTTATTTTCCCATATTCTTTACTTTCACCCTCAAAACTGCACAGAGGTTTTTTACTTTTTTTGGTCAAGCCCTCGGCTCATTAGTACCGGTCGGCTCAAGGCCTTACAGCCCTTACACCCCCGGCCTATCTACCTGGTCGTCTCCCAGGTGCCTTACTCCCTTTTCAGGATGGGATACCTT
>NZ_LOHZ01000038.1 GCF_001601575.1 Thermovenabulum gondwanense | reverse complement strand
GATCGCGTCAAGTATTTTTAGGTTTTTTAAAAACTCACCATCTTCCCATTAGATGAAGGTAAAAAATTTTTTATATGAATTGTTGTAACATAAAATATTTCCATATATTACCATATAATGGTTGTAATATCCCTCTTTTGTTTTACCTTCTTAGCCTTCTCTATTAAATATTAATTTGCTGTAATAATGACTTTATTGTCATACTTGTAAATGTCTTCTTGTTTAATAGAATTGGTAAATCTCGTATAGTCCCATATTTTTCATTTATCTTTTTTATCTGCTGTTTTGCCTTGTATAGAGTAGTCCTGGGCAATTCTACAGGCTTTAAATCTTCAAATCGCTGCTTTATTATCATTTCCTTAATCGATATGCCGCTTGCTTTTACCGCCCTTAATTGCGCCATCTTATGGGCACCTATCTTACTCCACGATAATGGCCCTCTCGATAACCTTTCAGACAATACATGGCTTACATGGCTTTCTGCGCTACATCCTGTTATTTCTCCTTTGTATAAATTGTACGAATATATCCCTTCCCAATTGTTTTTTATGTAATTTATGCATTTCTTTACCAGATTTTTATCCCCTTCTCCTTCGTATTCGTTGTATTTTTGAATTAATATCCCTATTACTTTTTCTTTATCCCCTCTAAATATCTCTTTCCATAATGCCCTCTTTAGTTTTTTGTCATCCTTCAAAGCAGTTGTTATATACTTTTGTAAATGATAAAGGTCTAACACATATATGGCATTGGGTAAATACTTTACCCCAAATTTTATCCAATCCGCTCCATCTCCTGATATGTATATGCGTTCTATCTGGTCTTCTTCGTAAGTATTTTTTATGTATTCCCATACCTCCTCCCATAATTTTTCTACTCTTTCTCCATCATATACCCCCGAAAAATATTTGGGATTTATCAATTCATTCCTATCTTTTGCTGCGATTCTTTTCCCTTCATGAACGTATACCAGTTTTACTATTCCTGATTTCCCATTTTGATAATGAATATGATCTTCATCGGCTTCTATATAAAGCACCTTTATTCTTTTCTTTCCTGCAGATTCTCCATAAGTTTTAATCTCATCTATCTTCCTCAGGGTATTCATTACCGTCTGTCGGCTTATATGACATTCAGCCCCATCTCTCTTTATTTCCTGGGTGCTTTTTTCATATGACATCATTGTCGATAAATCCGTTATCTCAGCTTTTAATGCCACATCTATCCTCTCATACTTTTGTATACCAGCAGCTCTATCCACAAGATAAGCTTTTTCCCCTGTTTTCTTTTCTTCGTAATAACGCCTTTTGTATGTTACATCCCCAAATTTCGTCGTTATAGTCCTTTCGCAGTCCTTCTGGACTACTCTCCAATTTTCCCTCTCTTTTTTGTCTTTATATATTTTTTCATCAAGTTCTTGCAATACTATCCTGCATATTTCCTTTCCTAAATCTTTCAGTAATTTTTCAAGTTCAATCTCAAATTCAGGAAAAGTATATTCCCCTGTAAGTAAACCAAAAATTTTTTCTGCACAAAGCAGGAATGTTTTAAGTATGCATAGAATTATTTCCATAAAGACCTCACCTTCCTGTTGAGTTTTTTAACTCATCCTTTGGGAGGATGGTGAGGTCTTTTTTCTACATTTTTTCTGCTTTTTCCTCCTTTTCGACCTAAAAATATTTTACACTATC
>NZ_LOHZ01000037.1 GCF_001601575.1 Thermovenabulum gondwanense | reverse complement strand
ACGTGTTACTCACCCGTCCGCCGCTAAGGTGTCTTCCGGCTTTCACCTTCCAACACCTCCGCTCGACTTGCATGTGTTAGGCACGCCGCCAGCGTTCGTCCTGAGCCAGGATCAAACTCTCAAGTTAAATCCTTTAAGCTCTTCTTCTCTTACACACCTTTTCTTTGAAACTCTCAGGCGTGACACTGTTCAGTTTCCAAGGTCCATGGCGCTTTCCAGCGCCACAGTTTTATATTGTATCAGCTGCTTCGTCTTTTGTCAACATCAATTTTTAAAATTTTTGAGTATTTGTCAAAATAAAAATGGCTCCCCGAGCAGGATTCGAACCTGCGACCCTCCGGTTAACAGCCGGATGCTCTACCGCTGAGCTATCGAGGAATGCCCTTCAGGTTTGCTATTAATTTTGTAAACTAAATTAAAGATTTCGGCAGCGACCTACTCTCCCGGGATAACCCAGTACCATCGGCGCAGGAGGGCTTAACCTGTGTGTTCGGTATGGGAACCGGTGTTTCCCCTCCGCTATGGCCACCGAAATCTTTATTTCTTTGCAACAGCAATTATTATTATATTCAATATACACTTTTATGTCAACATATTTTTTATTTTTTCCTGGATAAATATACCCTATTAATTATTCTTCTAAAAGTCTTTTTTCTCCTTTTATTTCTTTAATTTTACTTATTTCCTGGGTAACTTCAATTGTGCCCATATAATTTCCGTTTTCATCTCTTAATGCAAAGTATCTAATATATACTAATTTTCCCTGCATGTCTATCCAGAACTCTTCCACATCCTTTTTGCCTTCCTTAAAATTCGATAAAATTTTTTCTACAATATGCACGCTGGCAGGCGGATGGCAATTCTGTACCTTTCTACCGATAATAGTTTTGGGCCGGGTAAAAATACGCTCCTTTCCCGAGGAAAAATATTTTACAGTATCATCCTTATCTACAAAGGTTATATCAATAGGTAATGTATTAAAAATCATTTCAATTTCCTTCGGTGTCATAAACCCCGTTGGAAATTTAATAAATCCTTTTGTAGTATCATCCGCAATAGTGTTTACCATTTTATTCACATCGATGTTTTGCGGCGTCCACTCCCCTTCCGGTTCTACGAGACAATAACCTATCTCTCCTTCAGAAGAATATATGTTGTACCATTCATCTTCCGTTAGCTTTTGCTGAGCAGTAGGAAATAAAATTTTTTCCTCCTTGAAAATCATTTCTTTTATTTTTTTGGTTAACTCTTCCGTCTTTTGGACTACTTCTTTTGTTATTTCATTTCTAAAATTCGTCAACAAATCTTTTAAATGCTTCAAATCGCTTCTTATCTCATCATCTACGCCCCACATAACCTTTGAAGGGCCATATATACCGTATTTTTCAAGATAGGGAAATAATAGTTCTTCTTTTTTCTTATAATGTTTATCAATATCAAATAACAAGTTTATTTTTTCTAATAACGCAAAAACTATATCCCGTTTTCCAAGTTCAAGATAATTTTTTAACCTTTCCAGTAAGGGATATATTTCTTTATCAATTAGATTTTCAATTGCACGATTTTCTTTTAATAATGTATGCAATGGATGCCCCGGAATCTCAACAGGTTCCTTCCCTTTTTCCAATGTTTCTTTAAATACTGCAGTGTGGACATCACAAAGCCTCTGAACTTCTTGGACTGGCATTCCTTCTTGAATCAGCTCCTGTTCCATGGAAGAAATTTCTTCGGCTGATACATCTTTGATTACTTCTTTAAATTTTTCTTTTACTTCTTCGATACTTGCGCCCTGATGAAGTTTCATTATTAATTCCTTTAATGTTTTTATTCTATATTCCCTGTTATGTATTAATTCGGACATAAAAACCCTCCCTTTAAAATTTTCAATTTTCGAATACTACTATTAGAAGCATTTTGAACCTTTCTACTGCAAATAAGGCATGTGGTATGCCTGCAGGCATAATGATAGTTTGTCCTTCCTTTAAACAGAATTTTTTTTCTCCTATAATTATTTCCGCTTCTCCGTCTATTATATAGACGAATGCTTCGCCGGGGGAAGAATGAGCACTTATCTCTTCATTTTTATCGAAGGCAAACAAAGTAATGCTCAAATTTTTCCCCTGGGAAAGCGTTCTGCTTTCAATTATTCCCTCCCTGTAATCTACCAATTCCTTTAAATTATAGATCTCCGATTTATTAATGTTTTTTATCAATTGTTTTTTAACTTCCATAGTTTTTATTCCTCCCATTTTTTGTTTAATATTTAGCATAAATAATTTAATTGCCCAGTTGAAAAATTTAGATTTTTATTCTTTTAACCTTCCAAGATTATTGTTCCCATTTTACGATTATCCTTCCATGGGTTTAGATTATAAAAATAACTGAAAATAATAATAAAAACACCTCCATAACTTTCTTTATTATTTATTATAAAATAATTTTCCGTATTTTTATAGTCTTTATAAAATTATTACTATTTTTACCCTAATATATGGATATTAATTTTTTATTGACTATTTCAGCTAAAATCTATAAAATAATATTTGTAATTTTGCTGATGTAGCTCAGCCGGCAGAGCAGCGCACTCGTAATGCGCAGGTCGAGGGTTCGAATCCCTCCATCAGCTCCATAAAGGTAATAAAATTAGGCTTGGAAATTAGAGAAAATTCCAAGCCTTTTATTTATTATTTTTATATTTTTATATTAATTTTTGCTATGCCTTCAAAATTACATACAATCTACCCAATGATATATTTATTTTGAAATTGTCTTAAATATAATAATCTATCCTTTAACATCTGTGAGTGAATTATAGCCTCTCGTTAAGAAACTAATATAATGGTCATGATCTGTGCACATAGTTTTGTTAAAGTGATCTAAATTGCAACAAAAAGTTTGTTTATATTTATGTTGGGCAAGGTTTGAAAAAAATATCCAATATTTTCATAAATTATTAGGTTCAGTAAATAAATCTATCCAGGGCGGTTTATATGTAAACCTTACATATAAAAACCCGGAAATAAAAAATAAAAGTAAAACCGCAATTTTAAAACCAAAGGTGTAATCAATTTTTTCAATGTTTTTCTCAATTATTCCTCCTATAATACCTCCAATAAAACTCTCGATTAAAGCCAGCAATATCTCTAAAAAGAGGGGCTCTATTTTACCATATATGGCAGCTATAAAGTACCATATCAAAAAAATAATCCAGGGTACAATGACTGAAGATAATAACCTGGAATACCAAAAAGAATCCTTCTTTCTTATGTAATTCCTGAAAAAATAATAATCGATAATGCTTGCCAAAAAATAAGCCCAAAAAGCCATTTTTAAATGTTGAAAAACCGATTCATTAATGCCGCATATGGGTTTTAAAAACTCCCATTTTGTAAGGTCATATCCAAAATGTAAACCGCTGAAGATAACAATAAAAATAAAGGCTTTTAAAAAAATGTTCATACTATGCTCCCCTTTTAATTGATTATTCTAATCTAATTATAACTTAAATTTTTTAATATTATTACTATTCCATTTTCGAAAATTTCACGAAGTGAAGACATAATATAAAGTTGAATCAAATTAAAGGAAATTTTTCTTAAAATTTAGCTTTAATGGTATTCATGGATAATAAAAAAAGAGATGAAAGATTTCATCTCTTTTTTAGCAAATTTATTTAAGGACTATGAGCAGGTCTATAAGCCGAGTTCTGTCTTGGATGGTCATCTATCTAGGGCGTCAGTTGCCTGACACCTCCAGCGACCTTACCCGGGAGCGTGGCGGGCCACCACATAGCTCCCCTATTTGGTCTTGCTCCGGGTGGGGTTTACAGAGCCACACTGTCACCAGTGTGCTGGTGAGCTCTTACCTCACCTTTCCACCCTTACCTAACGGTTAAACGTTAGGCGGTATATTTCTGTTGCACTTTCCTTGAGGTCGCCCTCACTGGGTATTACCCAGCACCCTGCCCTGTGGAGCTCGGACTTTCCTCGGATGTAAACATCCGCGACCATCCGACCTACTCACAGCTCCTACATTTTATCACGGAAACAATATTATGTCAACCTAAAAGTCCACTTCTATTTCATCCTCGCTTAAGGCAAGGTCAATACCCTCATTAGCCAGTTCATCTGCTCTTTTATTCATTTCTCTTCTTACATGACAGATAGAAAATTTTTTAAATTCCTTTATTAACTCAAATACCTCTTTGTAAAGGGGCTTTAAACCTTCGTTTTTTACTTGATATTCCCCCTGGATCTGTTTTACCATGAGTTCGCTGTCGGTAAAAACATTTACTTCTTCACATTCCAATTCAAGAGCTTCCTTCAATCCAGTAATCAAAGCTTTATACTCTGCAATATTGTTTGTAGTCTGTCCGATATAATCGCTGATTTCTTTAACTATATTTCCTTCTTCATCAATAATTACTATTCCAATTCCCGCATCCCCCGGATTACCCCGGGATGCTCCATCGGTGTACAATGTTAACTTCTTCATAATACCTCCCGATCTTTCTATTAATTGAAATAAAGATTTAGATGATTATTCAGCAAAAATTAATCGTCCACAACTTTCACAATATACCGGCAGAGTGGGCTGGCTCACCTCCTGCATTTTAGCAAATGACAAAATTGTATTGCAACCACTGCATTTAAAATCGATTACCTTGGCTACAGGATCGGTTTTTGTAAGTTTAATTTTCTTATAAATGGTCAACAATTCGGGTTTTATATTTTCAGTAAGAGCAAGTTTCCGATCCCTTAATTTTTCAATTTCTTTTTTTATTTTATCAATATCCTCATTATTTTTCAATCTAATTTCTTTATATTCTTTTTGCATTTTTCTGATTTTATTTGAAATTTGCTTTATTAAATTTTCCAATTGGTAAACTTCTTCCATATACCTTAATAATATTTCTTCCTTTTCTGTTTTTACGTCTTTTAGCTTTTTAAGATTATCCGATAACATTTCCATTTCTTTATAATTTCTGATCTTCCCGCTGTACAAAAAGGTCTCATTTTCAATATATTTTTTTTCAATTTCCTTGATTTCTTTTTCAATATGCATTTGTTTTTCCCTTTTATCCTTTAAAGCATTTTCCAATCTTTCGTATTCTTTCATTTCCGATAAAATGATTTGATAAAGATTCTTCAGTTCGGCGTTTTTCACAAGAACATTATAGACTTCTATTAATTTTTTTTCTTCTTGTTCTATTTGCTGAAGTTCCCATAAAAGTTCCATCTCTTTTCCCATAAAAATCCTCCTTTTTCTTTAATAAATCAAAAAAAGAGAATAGGTATTTCCCCATTCTCTTTCACAAGTACTTAAATAATTCCTTTTCCATATAAACCTCAACATAAGCCTCCTGATTGATATCATCGAGAGACTTTTCTATATACTCTTTTATTCTATTCAAGACGATTTTTTCTGTAGCCGAATGTCCCGCATCAATTAAAGCTATACCGTGCATAAAAGCATCCAGAGCATCGTGATATTTTACATCTCCTGTAACAAATGCATCTGCATTTTTAAAAATGGCCGTACCGATAAGGTCTGAGCCCGCTCCTCCGCATACGGCTATTTTTTTTACTTTTTTATTTAACTCTCCTACTACTCTAATTGTTGAAAGGTCTAATTTATCTTTTACCAGGCAGGCAAATTCCTCTAAGGACATTTCTTGTTTTAGAAATCCTATCCTCCCAATACCGTATTTTTTCCCTTCGTTATCCACAGGATATACATCATAGGCCACTTCTTCATAAGGGTGCACTTTTAAAACCGCATTAATTACCCCTTTCACTTTATTTTCAGGAGCGATTGTTTCAATCCGATATTCTTTCACTTTTTCTAATTTGCCCTTTTTGCCTATAAAGGGATTTGCCCCTTCTTCAGGCTTAAAAGTACCTTCTCCTTTTACCTTAAAAGAGCAATTGCTGTATTTCCCTACGAACCCTGCCCCTGCGTTACCCATCGCTTCCACGATTTTATCTTCATATCCTTCAGGAACAAAAACAACAATCTTTTTTAACGGCTCCGTAGAGGTTTCTTTTAGTATTTCTATTCTTTCCAGACCCAGTAAATGCGCCAATATCTCGTTCACACCTTCTTCGGCCACATCAAGATTTGTATGAGCTGAGTATATTGTAATGTCCTTCTCTATCGCTTTATAAATAATTCTTCCCAGGAGTTGATCTTTTCTCACGTTTTTTAGAGGTTTAAAAATTAAAGGATGATGAGCAACCACCATATCAAAGTCCTTTTCATAAGCGTATTCCACCACATCTTCCGTTACCGAAAGGGCTATTAATATTTTTTTTACTTCTTTATTGTAATTACCTATCTGAATTCCCGTATTGTCCCAATCAAAGGCTAAGTTTTTAGGAGCAAGTTTTTCTATTATATTGATAATCGTGGCACAAGAAGGCATTATTTAAAACCTCCGTTAATATTTTTAGTTTCTTTAGTATTTCTTCCTGTTTTACCTTATCTTTGCCTTTAGCGCTTAATCTATAATTTTCCTTTAATCTATTGATTCTGTCATTTAAATACTCTTTTACTATCTCTTCTCTTTTATTTTTCAAAATCGGTCCTATAAGGATATCCACATAATCAAAACTAAATTCCATATCTTTACTTTGTGTCACTACCCATATTTCATAAAATCTATTACTTTCTTTTATAACCAGCTCATCTTTAAATAAGAATCGATTCTCCAATAAAAACCTTCTCAGTTCACAAAGGTTTTTCATAGGTTGAAGAATAAAACCCGGTATAACCTCCCATTTTCCCTTGGACTCAACTAATATTTTCTTTATGGTTTCTCCTCCCATACCTGCAATAACCGCTACATCAATTTCTTCGGGAAGTATGGTTTTTAGTCCCTGCCCCAGCCTTACTTCAATATTCCCTTCGCAATGATAGTAAAAAACGTTTTTCAGGGCCCTTTCATAGGGTCCTTTTTTGGCTTCTACCGCGATGACCCGGGGAGAAATTTTATTTTTTACCAGAAAAATTGGAAGATACGCATGATCCGTACCTATATCCGCAACTATAGAATTTGGAGGTATTATTTCAGCAATTTTTTTTAATCTTTCACTTAAATAAATATCCTTCATATTTTCTCCTTTAATTTTGTACGATTTTAACAAAAAAAGGGGAAATATCCCCTTATTATTCAAGGAAATCCTTTAATTTTTTACTCCTACTTGGGTGTCTTAATTTTCTCAAAGCCTTTGCTTCAATCTGGCGTATTCTTTCCCTGGTAACTCCAAAAACCTGCCCTACTTCTTCCAATGTCCTCGGTTTTCCATCATCGAGTCCAAACCTTAACCTTAACACCTTTTCTTCCCTTGGAGT
The DNA here is from genome assembly GCF_001601575.1 of Thermovenabulum gondwanense. Lineage (NCBI taxonomy): Bacteria > Bacillati > Bacillota > Clostridia > Thermosediminibacterales > Thermosediminibacteraceae > Thermovenabulum > Thermovenabulum gondwanense. The sequence continues at coordinate 37,249 of NZ_LOHZ01000037.1, read as the reverse complement.
TAAAGTTTCCAGTACATCCTCCAGTTGTTCACGAAGAAGTTGAAAAGCAGCTGCATCAGCCGGAGCCTGAGCTTCTTCATCGGGTATAAAATCTCCTAAGTGGCTATCTTCTTCCTCACCAATAGGAGTTTCAAGTGAAACAGGCTCCTGAGCTATTTTCATGATTTCCCTAACCTTTTCTACTGGCATTTCCATTTCTTCCGCAATTTCCTCGGGAGTAGGATCTCTCCCCAATTCCTGTAAAAGTTGCCTGGACACCCTTACCAGTTTGTTAATGGTTTCAACCATATGAACGGGAATTCTAATCGTTCTTGCCTGATCGGCAATTGCACGGGTTATGGCTTGTCTTATCCACCAGGTAGCATAGGTGCTGAATTTATACCCTTTTCTGTAATCAAATTTTTCTACTGCTTTCATAAGACCTAAATTGCCTTCCTGAATGAGATCCAGAAAAAGCATCCCCCTGCCCACATACCTTTTTGCTATGCTAACCACAAGTCTTAAATTGGCCTCCGCTAACCTTCTTTTTGCTTCTTTATCGCCTTTTTCTATGCGTTTTGCTAATTCTATTTCTTCTTCAGGAGTTAACAATGGTATTTTGCCAATTTCTTTAAGATACATTCTTACCGGGTCATCTATTGCAATCCCTTCTGGGATAGAAATATCCAATTCATCTTCCGGTAGGTCCTCAATCAAAGATTCCGATAATTCATCCGCATCATTAACTACTTCAATTCCCAGCTCTTCAAAGGATTCATATATTTTATCAATAGATTCCGAGTCTAAATCTTCAAACTCGCTTAGTGTATCCATTATTTCTTTATAACTTAATACTCCTGCCTTTTTTCCTTTATCAATTAGTTCCTTTACAGCTTTAATTCTATCATCCTTTTTTTCCTTTGCTTTGGATTCTCCTTTTACCTTGTTTGAAACATCGCCGTTATTTTCAATAGTATTTAATTCTTCTGCGTAATCAGCTTTGTTGTTTTCTACTTTTTCTTTTGCCATTTACATTCCCCCTTTCTCTGTAAACTTGTCATTTAATAATTCCATTTCTTTTCTTAGTTTTTGGTAGTAATTGAGCAGGTTTAATACCTTATTATACTCACCTATGGTTTCTGCTTTTTTAATCCTTTCTTTTAATTGTTTCATTGCAAACCTCAGATAATTTTTCTTTATTTTCAACACCAATTTTTCAATATTTTCCTCCTTCTGAACAGATTCACTTTCCATTAATAACTTAGCCATTTCAGAAGCAATTTCCTGTTTATCGCTTATTGCTAAAAATATTTTCTCCCGGGATAAGACTTCGCCATTTTTAACAAGATCCATGATGACATTAAATATTTCCCTGTGATTTTTATAAAGAAAGTATATGGGTAAGAGCTTTATAGCTCCTTTTTTACAGTTTTCGGGATCATTTAGAAGAATTTTAAGAAACTCCCTTTCAGCCATGTATATGCTATCGTTCAATGATTTAACTGGTGAATGTTTCCTTAACAGTTCTTTATTATTATTTCTAAATTGGCTATTTTTATACTTTAAGCCAATCTCTGGAATATTTCCCGTATTCTTGCCTGTTAAAGCTTTTATTAAAATATTTTTTGGAATCTCATAATCTTTGTAAAGTTTATCTATATAAAAATTTCTTTCTACTTCATCCACAATTTCCGAAAGAATCTGCACAGCCTTTTTTATGAACTTTAACCTGTTAGTGCTGTTATTTAAATCTAATTTTTCTGCTTCCATTTTTATTAGATAATCGATAATGCTCTTTGAATTATGAAGCTCCTTTTGGAACTCATCGCGCCCATATCTTTGGATAAATTCATCTGGATCTTTACCTTCCGGAAGTGTTAAAATCCTGATATTAAGTCCTTCCTTTTTTAAAATTTCAAGTCCCCTCATTGTAGCGTTTCTGCCGGCTAAATCCATGTCATAGGCAATAATTACTTCATCCGTATATTTTTTTAAAAGCTTTGCCTGGGTTTCAGTAAGAGAAGTCCCCAGGGATGCTACAGCTCTTTTGAATCCTGATTGAAAAAGACTTATTACGTCCATATATCCTTCTACAAGCAATATTCCATTTCCTTCTTCTTTTTTAATTTTATCTAAACCATATAGTATTGATCCTTTACTAAAAACCGGTGTATCAGGAGAATTTAAATATTTTGGTTCTCCCTCTCCAATTACCCGGCCTCCAAATCCTACTATATGTCCGTATATATCTTTTATTGGGAAGATAATTCTATCTCTGAATCTATCGAAATACGAACCTTTAACCCTACCCGCTATAATTAGTCCAGCCTGAAAAATAAGTTCGGGGGGTATGCCTTTCTTTACCAAAAAGTTGTAAAGGCTATCCCAGTTAGATGGTGCGTATCCCAGCGAAAACTCTTCGATTGTTTGTATAACAATCCCCCTGGATTTCAAATAATCCTTAGCCTTCTCTCCCTCATATTTATTATGCAATACATCAGTATAAAAATCTGCAGCAATTTTATTTATGTTATAAATTTCTCTTTTCAATCTAAAGGAATCGCTTATAGCGTCGTCATATTCTCTTATCTCGAGACCGTACTTTTCAGCAAGAAATCGAACTGCCTCGGGAAAATTCAAGTTTTCTTTCTTCATAATAAAAGTAAAAACATTTCCACCCGTTCCGCATCCGAAACAATAAAATAGTTGTTTTTTAGGACTAACGGTAAAAGAGGGAGTTTTCTCACTATGAAAAGGACATAGAGCTACATAATTTTCTCCACTTTTTTTTAGTTTGACATAATCCGCTATCAAATCCACTATGTCTACCCTGCTTTGTATTTCTCTAATAATATCCTCAGAAAATAAACCCATCCTTACACCTACCTAATTCAAAAAAACTCCTCCAACATATTTTAAGAGGAGTCTTGCAGCGAAAAAATAAAAATAAATAAATCTCCCATTTTTCATAAATGAATATTCTACACTAATATTAAATATTCCTTCTTTATTTATCAGAATCAAAAATTTTTAATATAAACTTAACCTATATTTAACTTTTTATAGGCCATGAAGATGGTAAAAAAATTTCCCTGAATTTGTATATAGCAAAGCTATCGGTCATTCCGGCAATATAATCGCATACTCCTCTTTCCTTCCCTTCTTTTTCTACAATTTTTTTATACTCCTCGGGAAGTTTCTCGACATTGTTAACGAAATACTTGTACATCAATTCAAGCATCCGCTGAGCCTTTTCTTCCTGGGATTTTGCTTTAGAGCCGATATATACTCTCTCAAACATAAACTCCCTCAAAGTATAAGTAGCTTTATACACTTCATCGCTCATTTTAATAAAAGGTTTATCAAAGCTTTCTATTATAATATCCTTTATCATTGTATCTATTCTTTTTCTATGTTTTTCTCCCAGTATTTCTATTGGCCACCGGGGAAGGTCTTCTTCCTTTAATATTCCTGCTCTTAGAGCATCGTCAATGTCGTGATTAATATATGCAATCCAGTCGGAAATCCTTACAACTTGAGCTTCCAAAGTGGCGGGATTTCCCCTGCTTGTATGATTTAATATTCCGTCTCTTACTTCAAAGGTAAGATTTAATCCTCGCCCCTGTTCCAGTTTATCCACAATCCTTAAACTTTGTTCCTCATGCCTGAAACCTCCAGGCATCAATTCATCAAGGACCTTTTCACCCGTATGACCGAAGGGAGTATGCCCCAGGTCATGCCCTAAGGCTATTGCTTCCGTTAAGTCTTCATTTAACCTTAAAGCCCTTGCAATAGTCCGAGCTATCTGGGAAACCTCTAAGGTATGTGTCAAACGGGTTCTAAAGTGATCTCCTTCCGGCGAGATGAAAACCTGAGTTTTATGCTTTAACCGGCGGAAGGCTTTCGAATGAAGTATCCTGTCCCTATCCCTCTGAAAATCAGTCCTTACCAGGCATTTATCTTCAGGAGACATCCTTCCCTTTGTATATTTGCTCTTGCAGGCATATTGGGATAGATTATTTTCTTCCTTCTCTTCGGTTATTTCTCTCAGATTCAGGGTAAATTCTCTCATTTTGGGTTCCTCCTTTTTGCCATTACTTTTGTACGAAAAAAGAGGCTCAGAGGCCTCTTAAATTTTAGAACTATTGATCTTTCATAAGATTGGTTCTTCATTTTTCTTTATTATCTCAATAATCTTAGCTGCAGTTTCTTCCACAGCTTTATTTGAGACATCAATTTTAGGACATCCTATCTTTCTCATTATCGCATCGGCATATTCTAATTCTTTTAAAATCCTTTCCATACTGGCATAAGTTGCTTCACCATTTAACCCCAAGGCTTTTAATCTTTCTTTTCTAATTTCATAAAGTTTTTGAGGATTTATAGTAAGCCCTATTATTTTTTTAGGAGAAACTTCAAACAATTCTTCCGGAGGACTTACCTCCGGTACGAGAGGCAAATTAGCCACTTTTATTCTTTTATGTGCAAGATACATTGCTAATGGGGTTTTTGAAGTCCTGGATACTCCTATCAGCACTACATCCGCTTTGGCTAACCCCCTGGGGTCCTTACCATCATCGTATTTTACGGCAAACTCTACAGCTTCTACTTTTTTGAAATACTCCTCGTCTACACGCCTGGCTAATCCGGGCTCCAATTTGGGTTTTAAAGGTGTTATTTTGCCTATGGTCTCAATAAGAGGACCCATAATATCAACTAAAGGAATATTGTTTTCCCTTGCTTTTTCAATAAGGTATTCCCTAACTTCGGGCAATACAATTGTACAAACTATAGCACAGCTTTCATGTTTTTTCGCTTCCAAAATAACTTCACTGGCATACTCCGTATCCGTAACATAAGGAAATCTAATAATTTCAATATTACCGGAATCAAACTGTACCGTCGCTGCGCGCGCAGCGAGTTCGGCTGTCTCTCCAATAGAATCAGATACTGCAAATATGATTGGATTTGCACTTTTATTTATTTTGAATCCCTCCTTCAAATCAAATGGTACCCAGTTCTACAAAAAGTTTCGTAATAATCGTCTTTGTTATCCGCCCTATCACTTTATACTTTACTTTACCGTTGATTTCTTCCGTTTTGACTACAGGAAGCGCATCTACCTGATGAACCACTATTTTTCTTGCCGCATCATATGCAGATTCTTCAGGATTACACGTGACCAAGTTGGGCATTCTTGTCATGATCACACTTACAGGAATCTGTCTTATATCGGCATTTCCTATGGCAATTTTTAAAAGGTCTTTTCTTGAAATAACCCCGGCAAGGCTTCCGTCCTCATGGACGACGAACAAAGTCCCTACATCTTCAACAAATAATGTTACAATCGCGTCGTAAACCGATGCATCTTCTCTCACGACAACGGGTACAGATTTAATATCATTAACCTTTATCTCCCGTATTTTTTCAGCAATGAGGTTTTTTGTGTGTTTTCCCGCATAAAAGTATCCTACTCTTGGCCTTGCTTCTAAAATTCCTGCCATGGTCAATATTGATAGATCGGGTCTCAAAGCCGCGCGGGAAATATTTAGTTTTTCAGCAATCTCTTCACTGGTAATGGGCTCGTTCTCCTTAACTATATCAATAATTTGTAATTGTCTTGGAGTTAATTCTATCGAACTTCACTCCCTTCCAAATATTTATGCAGTAATATTAATTTTTAGTATAACACATTTATAAAAGAGTTAAAGGAAAATTTATCTTATTTGTCCGTTTAGAACAATTTTGCAAAATACGGAGTAATCAATGTTTCGATTACAGCAGCTATATAAAGTAAAGGAACCAGTATTCCCATAGATAAAACGGATTTTGTTAAATTTTCTTTTAAGTTTTCCATTCTGTTCTGTTTTTTACTGGGAATAATGACTTCAAAACCGGTTTTTAAACCAAAGGACGCACCCAAAATTATAACCGGAAGTTCTAATATGCCATGAGGAAGCAAGGTCGCAAGAAAAAATGCAAGGGTCTTTCCTTCATAAAAAACCATAGCCAGCATTATTCCTATTAATAAACCATTAAAAATCATTCCTATTAACGGAATAATACCAAAAAAAATCCCGCCAAACATCATTAAAAGCAGTGCTTTTACATTGTTTTGAAATATTAAACCTATAGCATATAACTTCTTTTTACCCATAATTTGTTTACCGATATTAATTATATTTCCCATTAAATTATTTAAATTCGAAAGAATAAATTCCGGATCTTGCTTAAAAGCAAAATATCCAATTGCTGCTCCTGCGGTAAAAAGTAAAATGGAAAAAATTATGTATCCTTTTTTGTCTTTAAACGAATTTAAAATTGGTTCCATATTAACCTCCTTCTTCACAATTTCCTTACAGCATCCAAAAACTTATATGTTTTTATGTCCTTATCGAATATATTTGAAATAAAATTTATCAGCGCATCTTCCATTTCTTTAAGTATTTTGCCATCGATGTTAATTAATTGCACTTTTTCCATAGGAGAATACAGCAGGGTTAATATAAGTAAAATAGATTGTTTGCTTAAAATTTTACTGTTTTTATCCTTTTCAAAACAGTTTTCGCAAAGTAAGCCGCCAAACAATGAACTTAGATAAAACCTGGAAGATTTTTCTCTGCCACAAACCACACACTGGCTCAAATTGGGTGTATAACCTTGAATAGATAAAAATTTTACTTCAAAACACCTTGCTAAAACATCCAGTTCATCGAATCGTTCCACTAAATTTATGGTTTTCAAAAAAAAATGGTATAGCTTTTCATTTTTATTTCTTTCAGGGGTTGAAATCCTTAATAGCTCGCTGAAATAAGCACCGTACGCCATCTTTTTTAAATCAGCCCTTATTTTTGAATGAGAATTAATGACTTCCGCTTGAATAATTATATCCATATTTTTTCCTTCTGCAATCAGAAAATTGCTGTGAGAAAAGATTAAAGTTCCTGCAATCAATGAGTTCCGCGGTCTTCTTACCCCTTTTGCCACCACGTGTATTTTACCTTTTTCTAAAGTATACAGGGTCAATATTTTATCTGATTCTCCAAGCTCTCTATGGTTTAAAACAACTCCCTTTGTTTTGTATAGAGCCATTTTATAAACTCCTTTTTGATATTTAATTGTTATTACTATCAAATTTTATTTTTGTATTCTGAGGTACTACCTGAATCCAGATATTTCCCTTTCTTAATTTGATATTCTTTTTGTCCTGGGAAAGTAATTTTAAATTCCCATCCTCTTTTCTTTCCCAAAATATCTTAACACATTTCCCGTTGAAAACATAAAATCCATTGCCATAACCGTAAGTTTCAATTGTCAGTCGTCCTACTTTATCTATTACCTTAGTATTCATGTATAAAATTAACAGGTTCTTGGTCGTTATAGGATTATTTGTATTTTTATCCGCATGAATATTTTCGTTCATAAACCTTCTATAAATCCCTTCATTTTTATCAAAAATATATGTGACTTTATAACTATTGTTGTAAGGTATTTCAACCTTTTCTGCAGTTTGAAAATCGTTATTAATATCCGACTCTGCGTCAGAAAATTCGAAGGGTTTAATATCCACATCTTTATGTAAATTTAACCTGTTTGCAGTACTTACAATTTTATCCATAGAGGTATATGCATTGTGAGGTGCAGGTCTTTCTTTCTGCCTATAAAAAGTAATATTATCGTAAATACCATCAATATGGGGGAACTTTTTGTCTTCTTTAAAATAGCTATACGCCTGGGGACTTCCACCATAATGTACGAATACCGCACCGTAATTTTTGGCAAAGTCTATAAGGTAGGGCCTTGCACTCCTTACAGGACCGATTTCCAAATCTTTTTCAGGATCGTAGCTTAAATACAAAGCAAGAAAACGGGTTATTCCGCCTTCAGCAAGTACTTCATAAACCACATCGGCTTTATAAAGACCCGATTGAGGCCTTGATTTTTTTTCATTTTCAATTACCACCGCAAAAGGTCTTTTTAATAATTTATCTTTGGGGACCATAAGTCCCGTCAAAGGATTAATTATTTTTTCTTCCGGCGTTTTTCTGTTATTCTCGGGAGGAATCTCATTGGCCGGCAAAGAATTATTTTCACCATTATTTTTTAAATTTCCACCGTTACTGCCGCAAGCGCTTAGCACCATTACGATCAAAACGAGAAACAAAATGAATAAAAATATTGTTTTTTTGAACCACATATAAATTCTCCCCTGCAATTATTTTATTAAAATAAAATTTTTTGAATTTTGGGGAAAAATACAAAAAAGGCTACCACAATAGCATTTATAGCTGTAATAAGAACTGCACCCGCGGCTACATTTTTTGCTATACGGGCAAGGGGATGATAGTTTTTCGTAACAAGATCAATGGTAGCCTCAATCGCCGTATTTATCATTTCTGCGGTTATCACTAAGGTAATAGATAAAATTACAGCTAAAAGCTCAAAATTTGAAAGTTTTAAATACCGGGAAATAATGATGACAAATATTGCAATAAAAAAATGAATGCGAATGTTCCTCTGAGTTCTGAAGGCAAAGATTAATCCGCTGAAGGCGTAATAAAAACTCTCAAATATATTCCTCGACTTTTTCATTTTAAATTATCCTCTCTAACCAAACCGATAGATGACAGCACTTCTTCCTCTCTTGACCTCATTTCCTGCTTTTCTTCTTCCGTCTCATGATCATATCCCAAAAGATGTAGAATTCCGTGCACCGCAAGATATCCTATTTCTCTCTGAAACGAATGTCCGTATTCCTCTGCCTGAGACTTTGCTTTCTCACAGGAAATAACAATATCACCGAGAAGCTCATTTTCTCCCAGTTCTTCTCCTATTTCATCTTCAATCTCATCCTCACCTTCCCGCATCGCAAAGGAAAGCACATCCGTTGGTTCATCTTTTCCCCTGTAAATTCTATTTAATTCCCTTATATATTCGTTATCTACCAGCACCACGCTTACTTCTACGCCGCTCTCCCCATGAATTTCTAATGCCTTCATTAATACTTTTTTAATAATTTCTTCCGTTTCTTCTCCAATTTCAATTGCATCCTGCAGATTGTTTATTATCACCGTTGACATATTTCCCCTTCCTTTCCAATTCCTTTACCTTTTCAGGATATTCAATTCTATTATGAAAGATTCCCGTCAATACCTTTGAAAAAGCATTGGCAATTTTATCTAAATCTTTTAAGGTTAAATTGCTTTCATCTAACTGACCATCGGCTAACTTTTCTTTAATTATCTGTCGGATGAGACCATCGATTTTTCCGGGAGTAGGTTTATTCATTGAACGTACGGCTGCTTCTACCGAATCGGCAAGCATTATTATTGCAATTTCTTTGGTTTGCGGTTTGGGCCCGTCGTATCGAAAACTTACTTCTTCGGTAGTCTTTTCCTGAGAAAGCGCCTTGCTATAAAAATAAGTCAAAAGAGAGGTGCCGTGATGCTGGGCTATAAAATCCATTATTATTCTGGGTAATTTATATTGTTTTGCCAATTCCAATCCATCTTTTATATGCGAAACTATAATTAAAGCGCTCAAAGATGGGTTAAGTTTATCATGGGGATTTTCCTGAGCAAATTGATTTTCGATGAAAAAGTAAGGTCTTTTTAATTTTCCAATATCATGATAGGTGGCTCCAACGCGCGCAAGAAGGGAATCTCCTCCCACCGCTTCGGCAGCGGCCTCAGCTAAATTCCCCACGATTATAGAATGGTGGTAAGTTCCCGGCGCTTCAACGAGAAGTTTCCTAAGTAAGGGTTGATTTGGATTTGAAAGTTCCAGCAATCTTACCGATGTGGTTACACCAAAAGCATTCTCGAAGAAGGGTAATGTTCCTACTGTCAGTATTGAGGAAAGTATACCTGCCAGCATACCCCAGAAAGCATTTCTTGCTATTTCAATCCAGGGAAGATGATCTAAAAGCCCAACGCACAAAATTACAAGAGAGTTTACCAGTCCTACAACCCCACCGGCTTTGGTCAAATCCGGCCTTTGTGAAATTTTGGAGGTAAATAGTATCCCTATTATTCCTCCGAGGACACTCATCATCGAATAGGAAAATTCATTTCCCATTAAAATTCCCGTTATTATGCTCATTATAAACAAAGAAACAAGAGCAATCTGAGGGTTTAATAAAACTGTAATTAGCATGCCCCCGGCCGCCAATGGAAGTAGAAAAGGCGATATATGTTTAAAAATAACCGATAAAGCCAATGTAGAAAAAATTACTATTGTTAGCAGTAAAAGGTCAATATTGTTATCATAATAATTTCTGAAATAGAAATAAATATAATAGCCCAGAATCAGTTCGAGTATTAATACTAAAAGGGAAATACCGGATATTATTGTTAAGTTAACTCTATTATCCTGGGCCAGAAGTCCAAGTTCTTTAAGAAGGGCTAATTGTTCAGCTGTTACGGGTTTCCCCTTTTCAATGAGGACTTGTCCTTTTGATATTTTTACGGGCTCGACGGCTTCCATGGCCATTTTGATCCCTTTTTCTGTAGCTTCTCTATCAAGTACCATATTTGGTTTTATTACACTAATTGCAATTTCCATTCCCAGGGATTTTACATTTTGAGGGAGATTTACCTTTTTAAATTCTTCTATAACAAAGGCCTTTGCTCTATCAATCGAATCGTCCTTTATACCGCTATCCATTACTGTTTCTATTACCGCTTTGGTTATAGTTTCCAGTTCTTTTAATTGCACGAGATCCATATTTAAAAAGGTCAAATAGGATTCATTGGATAATGAAAGAGTAACATTTTCCTTTAAAATTTTTGCCTTTTCTTTAATATCTAAATAATCTTTTGATCGTATTTCCCTGACGTTTTCAAACAGTTCCGTAAGCTGCGCTTTTACCTCTTTTACCACCGTCTGGTCCAGGGTATACTTTTGAGGAACCGATTCCGCTGCAGCCTCCTGAAGTTTCTTAGTAGCAATAGTGTCTATCGCTTCTTTTTCTGCTATAATATCCTCCTGCAATACATCCCCGACTTTTAAGTCGTATTTTTTGGGTAGTGCATTTGTAATTACCAGGGAAGTTATCGATAAAAAGAAGATCAAGCCTAATAAAACTTTCTGTGCTTTATTGTTCTGCAATAATTTGATTTTCATTATGATCCGGCGATTGTCTCGCTTTAAATCCAAAGACACTTAATCTCAGCTCCCTATAAAAGCTTTTTACTCCCCTCATACTTTTCGTAAGCTTTTATTATCCTCTGGACAACTTCGTGCCTAACTATATCCCTATCATTAAGATATATAAACTCAATACCTTCAATCCCTTTAAGAATTTGCTGCACAACCTCCAGACCTGAATCAACGCCCTTGGGAAGGTCTACCTGAGTAATATCCCCGGTGATTACTGCCTTGGAGCCAAATCCCAATCGGGTTAAGAACATTTTCATTTGTTCGGCAGTGGTATTTTGCGCCTCATCCAGAATTATAAAAGAATCATCGAGAGTTCTCCCTCTCATATAAGCCAAAGGTGCCACTTCTATTATGCCTTTTTCCATATACCTTTGAAAGGTCTCTATTCCCATAATATCATACAATGCATCGTATAAAGGCCTGAGATAGGGATCCACCTTTTCCTGCAAATCACCCGGTAAAAAACCAAGCTTTTCTCCCGCTTCTACTGCAGGCCTTGTTAATATAATTCTCCCTACCTCTTTTTCCTTTAAGGCGGTAATCGCCATTGCCATTGCTAAATAAGTTTTCCCCGTACCCGCAGGCCCTATACAAAAAACAATATCATTTTTCTTTATAGCATTAACATAAAGCTTTTGCCCTAAGGTTTTAGGTTTTATATATTTTCCTCTGTGAGTAACACAAATTATATCATCAAACAAGTCCTTTATTTTCTCTTCCTGCCCCTCTTTTGCAAGTTTTGAAAAGTACTTAATGTCAGCAAAGGTAATATAATTACCACTTTTTATTATATTTAACAGGTTGGATAGAAGTTTTTCCGCAGAAAATACATCTTCTTTTTCGCCTAAAATTGTTATTTCCCCATCTCTCGTCACTACCCTAACGTTAAATTCTTTTTCGATGAATTTAATATTCTCATCCCTGTTTCCAAAAAGACTTAACATATTTTGAAAATTGTCAATGGTAAACCTTGCCTGTGCCAAATTTTTACCCAAAAAAACATTCCTCCTCAAATTATACATGTTATTTTATAGCTTCCTTTTGCCCTATGTCTTCTATAAGCTCTAAATTTAATATTCCGATTACAGCATTGCTGTCATTATCCAGAAAAAACTCCATATTATTTCTCGCAATTTCTCCGGCTTTTGACAATTCCTCAATTTCTTTTTCAAGCCCTTCTTTTGCTTCTTTCTTTGCCTGCTCAACCCCAAGAAATTCTTTTTTTTCATCATATTCTTTAATTAAAACCAAATCACATTTTACATTTCCAAAAGCTTCGGGCAAAAGGGTGATTCTCTTTAAAAGAGTTTCTTCATATTTTTTAAACTCCATATTACTAAAATATATATACATCTCATTACCTTTTACTTGCAACCTTAAAATTTTTCTTTCCCTGCCGGTATATTCCTTTCTAACCTTAATAAGGGGAACTTTTATAGAACGTTCATACCATACTCTGGCTTTGACAATACCTTCAGCGGGAACCTGAAGTGCTCCCTTCCCTTCCCCGAGATTAATATTCCCCGATATAAGCACATCTCCCTTCCTAACAAAATCATGAGGTTTTACCTTAGCTTCTCCATTTAACGCCAGGATTTCCTCAACCACGCCATCCTTTGAAGCAACAATATTACATGGATTTTTTTCTTTCAGGGAGGGAGCCGGTCCCTTGGGTACTATTTCCACTATAGCTCTTGTCCCTTTAAAATAAATTTCCACCCATGAAATATTATTATAATTTAAAAGTATTTTATCAATAACGTATTTTTTGTCAATATAGTATTTGTTTATACCGGGTTTTAAACCCCATTCCTGAAGGTCTTTTTCAATTTTCTGTTTAAGTTCGTCATTATTTACATTTACCTGAACTACCCAGATAAAAGAAGACAAGGCGTACATCAACAAAATAAAAATTGCTATCCCCAGTACAAAAATTTTTCTCTTTTTAAGATTGGACAACAAAAAATAAAGTCCCGCTTTTTTTACAACTATTATTTTGCATTTGACCTTTTTTGATAATTTTACCAGTTTAAAATAGCTCTTTACATCTACTTTAGCCTCTAATTCCAATTCACTAATCTTTTTAATGTCCCAAAGAAAGATGTTATTTACTGAAGCTTGATTTAACAGCCTTTCCACGTACTCTCCCTTTGCTTTAATAATAACATAACCGCCGAAACAATTCCATAATTTGAAAAAAATCACCGGGGATCCCCCTTAATTCATCAATCTTTAATAATTATTTTTTTTATTTTCCCTTCTATTCTTACTTCATCAGAGACCAGATATTTTATAAATAGATTTTCTCCTAAAATTTCTATATCGCCAATTGTGCTATTCAAAACTACCGAATTTTCTTCATACCTAACTATTCCTTTAAAATTTTCCACATTTAATACTAAGTCTCCGGTCAGGGTTATAACAGGCAAATTTATAAGTACGTCCTTGGGCAAATCCAGCTTATCGGCAAGTTTTTCCATAAACTCGTTATAATTCATGCTTTTCCCTTCTTTATCCAATTTTTGTTCCTTATTTTCTAAATTTATTCTTTTTGTGAAGAGAAAATTACAGAATTAAAAAACCCTGCAGTTTTTTTCTGCAGGGTTATAACTTTCACAAAATTTTATTCCAATAATTTTTTAACAATCTGATTTACCACCCTGCCATCTGCCCGACCTTTTACCTTGGGCATGATGGCAGTCATTACCCTTCCCATATCTTTGACGCTATTAGCACCTGTTTCGTAAATAACTTGCCGAGCAATTTCCTCTATTTCTTCCTCGGTCAACTGCTGAGGGAGGTAACTTAAAAGGATGTCAATTTCTCTTTCTAACTGTGCTGCTACATCGGGCCTATTAAGGCGTTCATACTCCTCTTTATTTTCTCTTAGTTTTTTTACTTCTCTCGACAATACTTCAATTACTTCACCATCATCAAGTTCGTGCAATCTGTTTTTTTCTTCATTTAATATTGCTGCTCTTGCCATCCTTATTACCGAAAGCTTTTCCTTCTCGCCCTCTTTTAATGCCCTTTTCATGTCTTCAGTTAAAACATCCTTTATAGACAAATTTTATACCTCCTCAAAAACTACTTAAATTTTCTGCGGCGTGCTGCTTCAGATTTTTTCTTTCTTCTTACGCTGGGCTTCTCATAGTGCTCTCTTTTCCTTAACTCAGAGAGAACACCGGCTTTCTGGCATTCACGTTTAAAACGCTTCAATGCACTGTCCAGCGATTCATTTTCACCAATGCGCACTTCTGTCATGAACTTCCCTCCCTCCGCTTAACGTGAGAAAAATTAAAGGCCATATATTATCCTGGAGGCCATGTCATGAACCTACCACCCAGCAAATGGAAGTGGAGATGGTGTACCGTTTGGCCACCCTCATCACCCGTGTTTATTACTACTCTAAATCCTTTATCATCGATATTGTATGTTTTTGCTAATTCCTTTATTACTCTTGTTATTTCCAATATAAGAAAACTATCTTTTTCTTCAACTTCCAGTAAATTTGGAATATGCTTTTTAGGAACCACAAGGAGATGGACGGGGGCTTGAGGATTTATATCTTTAAAAGCAATGATGTTATCATCTTCATAAACAATATTGCTGGGAATCTCTTTTCGGATTATTCTACAAAATATACATTCCAAAGTCTTCCACCTCCTTTTAAGAAAAATCACATGGCTATTATTTTTTTATTCCACAAAAATTATAAATTTCCTGCTTAAAACAAAATTTTTTATCTGGAAATTACTTCTCCCAAAATATATTCGTCGCCGTTTTCTTTAAGCAATACACTGTAAATTTTATTATGAAGATTTTCCCCGGAAAATGCGGCAACCCGTATATAATTATCCGTAAAACCCTCGTATAGACTTTCTTGTGTTTCCTCTTCAAACAAAACCCTGAGTATTTTTCCTTTAAATTTTTCTCTGAAATCTTTTTCCAATTGATGGCTTAATTCTATTAATATCTTGCTCCTTTCTTCTTTTATCCTCTCGGGTATTTGTTCCTTCATTTCATAAGCAGGGGTTCCTTTTTTAGCTGAAAATTTAAAAACGTGTAGTTTACTGAATCCCACCTTTTTAATAAATTCCAATGTTTCTTTGAAATTTTCATCTTTTTCTCCAGGAAATCCGGTAATAACATCGGTGGTGATAGCCACATCCGGCATATATGCTTGTATCATTTCTATTTTATTTAAAAATTCCTCAGTTGTATAACGCCTATTCATTTTTTTTAAAATTTCATTACTACCGCTCTGCAATGGTATATGAAAATGTCTGCAGAAGTTTTTCAGCTTAGAAACCTCCTGAATAAAATCCCTGTCAATCTCAAAGATTTCTATAGAGCTCAATCGTATTCTCTCAATAACCGGTATTTTGGAAATTTCTTTTACAACATCTAAAAGATTTGGATCTTTTTTAAAGTCTTCCCCGTAAAGCCCTAAATGAATTCCGGTTAAAACCACCTCTTTAAAGCCATCTTTAGCAAGCTCCTGCGCTTCTTTTATAATACTTTCCATCTTCCTGCTTCTAATAGGACCCCGGGCGTATGGAATAATACAATAAGAACAAAATAAATTACATCCTTCCTGAATTTTTAAAAAAGCCCTTGTTTTTTGCCTGAAACCTCTGAAAGCAATTTCTTCAAAGGATCTAACTTCCATTATGTTACTAACTCTGACTACCCTTTCATTATCGAAAAGTGCTTTTTCAACCAGTTCTACAATTTTATTTCTGTCTCTGGTACCTATTACCACATCTACCCCCTGGATCTTCATTATTTCTTCCGCTGCAAGCTGGGAATAGCAACCTACGACTGCTATCACTGCAAGGGGGTTATTTCTTATGGCCCTCCTTATTATTTGACGGGATTTCCTTTCACTTTCATTGGTAACCGCACAGGTGTTAATTACATATATATCGGCGATTTCATCGAAATCTACTATATTATAATTCTTTTCTCTGAAAAGTTCCATCATGGCTTCTGTTTCAGCCTGATTTACCTTGCATCCTAAGGTATAAAAGGCAACTTTTGGCATTCATCAACCTCCTAAATCTGCAAGTTCGTACATCATTATTGTACTTACCACAAAGCCTGCCGTCTCCGTTCTTAATATTCTTTTGCCGAGCGTTAAAGGTATTGCCCCTTTTTCCACACAATTTTTTATTTCCTCTTCATCAAAACCACCCTCGGGGCCTATAAATATGGCGATTTTTTGAGCTTCTCCTTTTTTTATGTTATTCATTACTTGTTTTAAAGTTAAACTCTTTTCATTTTCCCATGGAACTAAAAAAAAATCAAAATTTTTGATTTTTTCCTGCAGCTGTTGAAAATTTAAAGGTTTTTCCACTAAGGGAATATCCTTTCTTTTGCACTGTTTGGCTGCTTCCATTGCTATTTTATTCCATCTCTCAATTTTATCCGATATTTTTACTTCTTCATATCTGGGAATAATTCTTTTAGTAAAAACCGGTACTATTCTTTTTACCCCGATTTCTACATTTTTTTGAACAATAAGATCAAACTTTTGACCTTTGGGTATTGCCTGAAACAACGTAATCTCCGTAAAACCTGATTCATCCTTTTCTTCTTTAATTATTTTTACCTTAATTATATTGTTTTTATTATCTATCTCCTCTATTATGCCTTCTCCTGAATATGAAATGCCATTAGATACTTCTATAATATCACCTTTTTTGTACCTCAATACTTTTGAAATATGATGTGCATCTTCTCCGGTAATCTTTACAACCTTCCCTGCAACAGGAGTTTCTTTTATAAAAAACAGGGGCATCATGTCAACCCCCTTTTACTGATCGGTATTTTTCATAAAAACCAGTGCAACCCAATCTCCCTTTACCTGTTCCTCAAGCAGGATTAACCCTTTTCCCATTACTGCTTGTTTTACCCTTTCCTTTTTATCTTTTACGATTCCGGATGCAATGAATATTCCTTTTTCTTTAAGTAAAAATGCCGCCTTATCTGACACTTTTATTATTACATCCGCTATAATATTAGATACTATTAAATCAACTGTCTCCTTTACTATATCAAGTGTATCTCCTACTTTTACTTCTACAATATCTTTCAGTCCATTCCTATCTACATTCTCTTTTGTAACCTTGACCGCCACTTCATCTTTGTCGATAGCAAATACCCTGTTAGCTCCCAATTTAGCCAGGGCTATGGAGAGTATCCCGGAACCGCATCCAAAATCAATTACTTGAAAGCCATCCTTTATATATTTTTCTATAAATTCCAAACACATTATAGTTGTTTCATGAGTACCGGTGCCGAAAGCCATTCCAGGATCTAATTCTATTACCACTTCATCCTCTTTCTTAAAATATTCCTTCCATGAAGGTTTTATAACAATTTTTTTACCTATATGCAATATATCATAATATTTTTTCCATTCATTCGCCCAGTCGGTATCGGATACGGAATTTATCGTAATTTTACCGGTTCCAATATTCAAACCATATTCCGGAAGTTTTTTAATTTTGTTTTCAATCTCACTTATTATATCGTAGATTCCTTCCTTTTCGGGTAAATATGCCGTTACTACCGCTTTTTCGAAATCCAGACCTTCGGGGACCTCCATGTAATCCCAATCCCCATCTTCTTTCTGACGTAGAAAATCCTTCGGATCTTCTATAACTACGCCCTGAGCGCCTTTTTCGTAAAATATTCCCGTTATAGACTCCACAGCCTCGGTGGTAGTATCCACTTTAATTTCTATCCAGTCCATTCTTTTCCTCCTTAACATTAAACACCAAAAGCGTCTTTCATTTTATCAAAGAAACTTTTCTGATGTTTCGCAAGTTCTTCTCCGCTTATTTCTGCAAATTTTCTTAAAAGTTCTTTTTGTTTTTCGTTTAACTTTTTGGGGATAACCACATTTACTTTCACATGAAGATCGCCTCTACCATATCCCTTTAAACGCGGCATTCCTTCCCCTTTAATTCTGAATCTGGTATCCGGCTGGGTCCCTTCCGGTATTCTTAATTTTACCTTTCCATTCAACGTAGGAATCTCAATTTCGTCTCCCAGGGCCGCTTGAACAAAAGAAATGTATGTTTCGTATATAAGGTCATCCCCCTGTCTTACGAAGAGTTTGTGCGGTTTGACGTGAATAACCACATATAAATCTCCCGGCGGGCCGCCTCTAATGCCGGGTTCACCTTCTCCACTTATTCGCAGTTTGGCTCCCGTATCTACTCCCTGGGGAATCTTTATCTTGACCTTTCTCGGCACCCTGGTATAGCCCCTGCCCCCACATACGTTGCAGGGTTCTTCGATTATTTTACCACTCCCTCCACACCTTGAACAGGTAGTAATATTGATATACCTTCCAAAAGGAGTCATTTTTTCATGTCTTATTTGACCGGTACCATTACATACGGGGCAGTTTCTAAGGGAATTTCCTTTTGCACCGGTCCCACCACATTTCACACAGGTCTCAGTTCGGATTATTTCTATTTCTTTTTCAGCACCAAAAGCAGCTTCCTCTAAAGTAATTTCCAGATCGTACCTTACATCCGCTCCTTTGACTGGCCCTTTGTTTTCCCTGCGGCCCATTCCTCCGAAGAAGCTTTCGAAAATATCTCCAAAAATGTCGCTGCCAAAATCAAAACCTCTAAAATCACCAAAATCAAAATTGCCTTGATGAAAATCCTGACCAAACCCTCCTGCAGAGTTTGGATCGACTCCCGCATGACCAAATTTATCATAAAGAGCTCTTTTTTCCGGATTGCTTAACACTTCATAAGCTTCATTAATTTCTTTGAACTTCTCCTGAGCATCTTCGCTTTTGTTCACATCCGGATGATACTGCCGCGCCAGCTTTCTATATGCTTTCTTAATTTCCTCTTCCGTTGCATCTCTGGAAACTCCGAGTATTTCGTAATAATCCTTCTTAGCCAAAATCATCACTCCAATAAAAGTCAGCCCTTAATAAGGGCTGACTTTTTTATTTTTTTTCATCATCATTTACAAATTTGTAATCTGCATCAAATACTTTTTCATCCTTTTTATTATCATTAGCAGCACTGAAACCAAAATTGGTGCTACCACCGGCGTTTGTACCCGTTCCTGTTTGAGTTTGTGAATCTGCCTGACTGTACAGTCTTGAAGAAATATCATAAAATGCTTTGGTAAGGTCATCGGTTGCCTTTCTTATTTTATCAATATCATCGCTTTCAATAGCTTTTTTTACATTTTCAATTTCTTTTTGTATTTTTTCTCTTTCTTCATTATTTATTTTATCCTTTAAATCGTTTAACATTTTCTCCGATTGATAAATCAGTGAATCGGCATGATTTTTGGCCTCAACCTTTTCCTTCCTCTTTCTATCTTCCTCCGCGAACCTTTCCGCATCCTTTATCATTCTTTGAATTTCTTCCTCTTTCAGATTTGTTGTAGAAGTAATGGTAATTTTTTGTTCCTTACCCGTCCCTAAATCTTTTGCTGAGACGTGAACAATGCCGTTTACATCAATATCGAACTTTACCTCTATTCTGGGCACCCCTCGAGGAGCAGGCGGAATACCCGTAAGCTGGAACCTTCCCAAGGTTACATTGTCGGCAGCCATTGGCCTTTCTCCCTGGAGTACGTGGATATCCACAGTTGTTTGACCATCGGCGGCGGTGGTAAAGATCTGACTTTTGGATACCGGAATGGTGGTATTTCTTTCAATTATTTTCGTAAATACTCCACCAAGGGTTTCAATACCCAGGGAAAGCGGAGTTACATCAAGTAAGACTATATCCTTTACCTCACCCGCAAGGACACCCGCTTGTATAGCTGCGCCCATAGCAACAACTTCATCGGGATTTACTCCCTTGCAGGGCTCCTTACCTATAAATCTCCGTATAGCCTCCTGAACAGCCGGAATCCTTGTAGAACCACCAACGAGTATAACCTTGTCGATGTCCTGTGGGGTAAGTCCCGCATCTTTTAAAGCTTGCTGGGTCGGCCCCATGGTAGCTTCTACCAGATCCCTTGTTAATTCTTCAAACTTAGCCCGTGTTAAAGTCATTTCTATGTGCTTCGGACCGGAAGCATCTGCCGTAATGAACGGTAAGCTAATTGTAGTTTCAAGCATGCTTGAAAGTTCAATCTTTGCCTTTTCAGCAGCTTCCTTCAATCTTTGAAGGGCCATTCTGTCCTTTCTCAGGTCGATACCGTGTTCTTTATAAAACTCATTGGCTATATAATCAATTATTCTCTGGTCAAAATCATCTCCGCCCAGCCTGTTGTTCCCGCTGGTAGCTTTAACTTCAAATACCCCATCTCCCAGTTCTAAAATAGAAACATCAAAGGTGCCACCACCTAAGTCAAATACAAGAATAATTTGGTCCTCTCCTTTATCAAGTCCATAAGCTAACGCTGCAGCCGTAGGCTCGTTTATAATTCTTAATACCTCAAGTCCTGCGATCCTTCCCGCATCTTTCGTAGCCTGCCTCTGGCTGTCGGTAAAATAAGCCGGTACAGTTATCACTGCTTGAGTAATCTTTTCTCCGAGATAACTTTCAGCGTCCTGTTTTATTTTCTGCAAAATCATTGCAGAAATTTCCTGTGGAGTATACGCCTTACCATCTATGTGAACTTTATAATCGGTTCCCATATGTCTTTTTATGGAGAGTATGGTCCTTTCGGGATTCAAAATTGCCTGACGCTTTGCCAGTTGCCCCACCAATCTTTGCCCGTCTTTTGTAAAGGCAACAGCTGAAGGTGTAAGCCTTGATCCTTCCGCATTCGGGATTACTACGGGCTGCCCTCCCTCCATGTAAGCAGCTACAGAGTTAGTAGTTCCAAGGTCGATACCAATTATTCTACCCATTTATGCCACCTCCGGATTTAATTATTTTTTACTACCTTTACAAGGCACGGTCTAATTACCCTTGAATGAAAGGTGTAACCTTTTTGAAGAACTTCCAAAACTATATTATCGTCATACTCGGGATTCTGTACCTGCATGACGACTTCATGGTAATAAGGATCAAAAGGTTTACCCTCTGCTTCGATCTCGGCAACACCGTATTTTGAAAGAAGATTTTTTAATTGATTGTAGATCAATTTTATTCCTTCAATGGTAGAATTTAAATCATTTTCAGCGGATTTTAAAGCCCTTTCAAAATTATCAAGAATGGGAAGGATTTCCTTTATAAGCTGTTCTCCCGCATATAAATTGACTTCTTTTATTTCTTTTTCCATTCTTTTTCTAAAGTTATCATAATCCGCCAGCGCCCTGAGCCATCTTTCTTTATAATCTTGAATTATTTTTTCTTTTTCTTCTAATTGGTTAAGTAAATTTTCTTTTTCGTTTTGAATTTGTTCATCTGGATTTTTCCCTTTATTCTCCTCGGAACCTCTGTCATCTATGGTTTCTCTTTCTTCCCTTTCTTCCATTAATGCCACCTTCTTTCTAAAAATCTAAATCTTTAATCCCTTGAGTTGAATCTACATTTGCCCTTCCCACATCTTCGTCCTTCTTCTTAATAATAGTATCAATGCGAAGGATGGCCTCCGCAATTTCTCCTGCAGCTTTTATAGCATGAATTTTGACCGGTGCAGGATCAAGCACTCCCAGTTCCAACATATCCGAAAGCTCACCGGTATCACAATTTACTCCAATGGAATCCAGATTTTTTTCTGCCTGGGTATATATTACCTCTTCTACTTTTTCGAGAGGATTAAATCCCGCATTATATACAATTTGTCCAAGGGGTCTTTTTAAAGCAGAAATTACACAATCAATACCATAAGTAGCCATTCCTTTCAGCTTTTCCTTTTCTCTCTCCAGCTCCCGGGCAACTGCGATTTCAACCGCACCACCTCCAGCTACAATACCGCCTTTAATTGCGGCCTGAAGCGAAGAGGCTGCATCCTTTGCTATTCTTTCCCTTTCGCCGACTATCTCTGAGGTTGCAGCTCCCACCAGTATAGTGGCCATTCTTCTTCCATTCCCGCCCACAATTCTTATATGTTCTAACTTTTCGTCTTCATAGACTTTTTCTGCAAATCCTATGTAGTTTTTTATCTCTTCTTGAGACTTTTTAAGACCCGATCGCTTAATCATCCTTGCCCCGGTATGTTCTGCAATTTTTTCTAAATCCCTGCTGGACACCCTGTCCACAGCCAGTATTCCTTTATCTACAAACAATTCTTCTGCATTGTCGCTTATATTTTTACCTACAAAAACTACATTAACTCCTAATTCCACAATCTTTTCAATATTTCTCTTAAATTCTTCCCGCAATTCCATATACCTTGCAAAGCCAGCCTCTGTACCCAGCGCTTCTTCTTCAATATGTTCGGGTTCCAGTGCATCATCTATAAGTAGAATTTTTGCCCCATATACTTCTTTCGGCATCTGTTTATTCAATTTTTCTTTATCTATTATTAGACCTAAGAAGACCTCATTCTCGGCTCCAGCTTTGGCAATTATTATATCTCTTAGTCTAAAATTCTTCTCCTTTAACTTTTCCTCTCCTATCAGCTTTGCAGCCTCAAAAACCAAATCTGCAATATCGTCGTGTTCCCTTCCTGCAATATATGCTATTTTCCTTAGATTTTCATCATTAATGCCTTTTACAGGAGTTGCTTTCGTTTTCATAATTTCTTGAGCCTTTTTTACTCCGTATTTTATTCCTTCTATCACCCTGGCTACAGGAACTCCTCGAATAATTTGATTTACCCCTTCCGTGACAAGAGTTCCAGCCATTATTGTGGCGGTAGTGGTACCATCCCCCACTTCCTCTTGCTGGGCTTTAGCTATATTAATAAGCATTTTTGCCGCAGGATGATTTATATCCATTAACTTTAAAATTGTAACTCCATCGTTAGTAATGGTAACTTCTCCAAACCTATCCACAAGCATTATATCCAGTCCCTTTGGACCGATAGTGCCTTCCACTGCCGATGCAACCGCTCTAACCGCATTAGCATTTGTTATATAAGCAGCAAATCTTTCGTCCATTTCCTGACCGCCGCTGTTTTTGTAAGTCAAAATAAATACCTCCCTATCTGTTAAAGAATATTGTTAATTCTCTCTTTTAAAGATTCCACCAGTTCCTTTAATATTGTTACTACCCTTGAATAATCCATCCTTGTAGGTCCAAGAACCCCTAAAATATAAAGATTATTACTATCTACGGAAAAATTGGTTGTAATAATACTGTAATCCTGAAGTTCCTTCCAGGGGTTTTCATTGCCTATGCTGATAGAAATTTTATTAGGTTTTGTGATGGATTTCAGAATATTTGAGATAAGGTCCTCCTCTTCTAATAATGAAAGAAAGCTCCTTGCTTTATCTAAATCCCTGAATTCAGGAAAATCCAGCATTTTAGAGCTGCCAAAATAGTATACCTTTCCGCCTTCTCTGAATTGATTTAAAGTGTCAATTAAAATGTTCATTAAAATGCATACGACTTCTTCATGTTCAATTATTTCGTGTTTTACATTTTCCATAAGTTCGGGAGTAATTTCATCTATAGTTTTATATTTTAGAAAAGTGTTTAACAAATTGCTTATCCTGGTAAGTTCATTATCTTTGAGTCCGTCCGGGATATCGATAATTTGATGCACAACATTCCCCAGATTAGTAATAATTACCACAAGACCTTTCTTATTTTCGATTTTTATTATTTCAATATGTTTCAAAAAACTGTTGTTCAATTCCGGCCCTAAAATTAAAGCAGTATAATTGGTAAGGTTTGAAATTGTTTTGCTGGTGTCTTCAATAAAGTCTTCTAATTCCCTTATTCTTTTTTTCAACAGTTGATTTATTATGAAAATATCCCTCTCATCAAGCTTTTTGCAATTCATCAGGAAATCAACGTAAAACCTATAACCTTTATCGGAGGGTATTCTTCCTGCAGAAGTATAAGGCTGGGAAATATAACCGAGTTCTTCTAAATCCGCCATCTCATTTCTTATAGTTGCCGGGCTGATCCCCATTCTGTATTTTCTCGCTATTGTCCTGGACCCAACCGGCTCTGCAGTTGCTATATAATCATCTATTATTGCTCTTAGAATTTTTATTTTCCTTTCATCCAGCATAAAATACACCTCTTTTTTAGCACTCTCATAGAGAGAGTGCTAAAATCCTACTTTAAAAAATAGCACTCTCAATTTTCTTTGTCAAGATAAGGCTAATCTATAAATTCCATGAAAACAAGATTGGCAAGGTCAAGCCCTTTTAGGGTTAGTTTAATCTTTTCCTCATCCTCATAAATTAGGCCTTTTTCTTTCAGCTCAAGGATTTTTGACCCATAAATATCATTAATTTGTTTACAAAATCGATTTTTAAATTCATTTTTTGAAATCCCTTCCACCCTTCGAAGTCCCATAAACACGAACTCCTGCATTTTATCCTTTTGGCTAAGGACATAAATCTCCTCATACCTTCTCAAATTTTTATTAAATATGCTTTCAATATATTCCTTTATTCCTTTATAATTGCTGAACCTTAAATTTCCAATAAAAGAATGGGCTCCCGCTCCGAAGCCCAGATATTCCTCACACTTCCAGTAAGTTATATTGTGCACACATTCTTTTCCCGGCTTTGCAAAATTGGAAATTTCATAGTGAATATAACCTTCATTTTCGAGTAATTCCTTAGCCGTATGATACATGTACCTTTCTTCATCTTCATCAGGTAATTCCAGTAATCCTTTTTGCATCATTAAATGAAGAACTGTCCCTTCTTCCAGGGTGAGGCTGTAGCAGGATATGTGGGAAGGTTCTAACTTTATCAACTTTTTCAATTCTTTTTCAAATTTATCCTTTGTCTGACCGGGAATACCGAAAATTATATCTACATTAATATTTTCAAATCCAGTTTCCCTTGCTTCAAAATAGGCTTTTTCGAATCTTTTTACATCGTGAATCCTCCCGAGGACTTTCAATAGCTTATCATCATAAGCCTGCAAACCAATGCTCAGCCTGTTTACTCCCATTTTTTTTAAAACCTTAATTTTATTTTTTGTGAGGGTTTCGGGATTTGCTTCCACTGTAAATTCTACTTCGTTATTTATACTAAAATTTTTATACAGGGTGTTTATCAACAGATATAATTTTTTCTCATTTAAAACTGTAGGAGTCCCGCCACCAATGTATAAAGTTTTTACAGGTCTTTTTAAATCTTTATAGCGTTCTATCTCATAAAAAAGAGCATTTAAATAGTCATCCACTAAATCAAAATTAGAATAAGAATTAAAATCGCAGTAAAAACATTTTTTTATACAAAAAGGTATATGAATGTAAACAGAAATATCCTTTAATAGCATAACTTTACCCCATCTTTAATACGGACATGAAGGCCTCTTGAGGAAGTTCTACCTTTCCAAACTGCCTCATACGCTTTTTGCCTTCTTTTTGCTTCTCCAATAATTTTTTCTTTCTCGTTACGTCACCGCCATAACACTTCGCCAGAACATTTTTCCTTAAAGCTTTAATTGTTTCTCTCGCAATTATCCTTCCACCAATTGCAGCTTGAATTGGAATCTCAAAAAGTTGTCTTGGGATGACTTCCTTCAATTTTTCAACTATTTGCCTTGCCCTGTAATACGCTTTATCCTTATGAACTATAAAAGACAGAGCATCTACTATTTCACCGTTAACCAGAATATCCACTTTACATAAATCCGATTTGAAATACCCGATAAATTCGTAATCTAAAGATGCATATCCTCGAGTTCTTGATTTTAACTGGTCAAAAAAATCATAAATAATCTCCAAGAGGGGCATATGATATCTTAAAATTACTCTTTTCTCATTTATATATTGCATATCTTTAAAAATTCCACGCTTATCCTGGCATAGTTCCATTACCGGACCTACGTATTCGGTAGGGAGCATAATTTGAGCTTCCACAAAAGGTTCCTCAATGTACTCTATTTTTGAGGGATCCGGAAAATTGGTGGGATTGTCCACCATAATTTCCTCCCCATCGGTCTTTTTTATTTTATACACAACGCTTGGAGCAGTAGTGATCATATTTATATCGTATTCACGCTCCAGCCGTTCTTGAATAATTTCCATGTGAAGTAAACCCAAAAAACCGCACCTGAAGCCAAACCCTAAGGCTGCAGAAGTCTCGGGTTCAAAATACAAAGCCGCATCATTCAACTGAAGCTTCTCTAAAGCTTCTTTCAATTTCTCATAATCTTCCCCATCGGCAGGATACATTCCTGAAAAAACCATAGGCACGGCTTTTTTATAACCCGGAAGGGGATTTTGCGCGGGTCTCTCCGCATCAGTAATGGTGTCTCCCACCCGGGTATCCTTAACGTTTTTTATGCCTGCCACCACATAACCGACTTCACCTGCTCTCAGGCAATCGGTAGTTTCCATATCGGGACTGAATATGCCCACTTCTGTCACCAGAAAGGTTTTTCCGGTAGACATCATCTTTATAGTTTGCCCCGGCTTAATCGAACCCTCCATAACCCTTACAAATGCAATAGCACCTTTATAAGAATCGTAGAGGGAATCAAAAATAAGAGCCCTCAAAGGATCATCTTCAGAACCTTTTGGCGCCGGGATCTTCTTGACAACCGCCTCTAATACCTCTTTAATTCCTATCCCTTCCTTTGCTGAAATTAATAAGGCGTCATCTGCCGGAAGTCCAATTACTTCCTCAATCTCCTTCTTCACCTCTTCAGGATGAGCACTGGGTAAATCTATTTTGTTAATGACCGGAATAATTTCCAGATTGTGCTCCAAAGCAAGATAAGTATTGGCAAGGGTTTGAGCCTCTATTCCCTGCGTTGCATCCACTACCAGGAGAGCACCTTCGCAGGCAGCAAGGCTCCTGGAAACTTCATAATTAAAATCTACGTGACCGGGGGTATCTATAAGATTTAAAAGGTACTCCAGACCATCGTCGGCTTTGTAGATCATTCTTACTGCCTGAGCCTTTATGGTAATTCCTCTTTCTCTTTCAATATCCATTCTGTCGAGGACCTGTTCTTTCATTTCCCTTTGGGAAATGGTCCCGGTAAATTCCAATAATCTATCCGCCAAGGTAGATTTACCATGATCTATATGAGCGATTATACAAAAATTTCTAATCCTCTCCTGGGGTATCGGCATCCATTTTCCTCCCTCATTCATTTGAAATGATTTATCGCAGCAGTTAGTTTAATTATACATTCACTCATTTTTTTTATCAACCTGCTAAAAATCTCCGTAGCACTTTCTATTTCATACACTTTTATCAAGGGGGAAAAGGAGTATTCCTTATCGCCTCTTTTGATTACAATATTTTTATTTTCCACAGTTATATCAAAAATTTTTATATTTTTCGTAAGTACAAAATTTTCGCCTAACACTTCTATTATGTATATTCCACTATCTTCTACCTTAAAATCAAAAATCATAGGATCAAAATGTACGCCCATTATTTCCATAACGCCTTTTTCAGCAAAATGTAAAAATAAAATTAACGAGATAAGAAATATAACAACTATCAATTTGACATCATCATACATTTATACCACCCGGATTCTTAAATTTTTTATTATTTTTTCATCGGGTGGTAGTAATTATTCTTTTTTGTTACGATTTCTTTGAAAGGGATTTTATCACATCATTCAGTACTTTGGCAAAAGCCTTAGCCGATTCTATGGATTCTTCCATTGTATTTCCATGACTTCCAATCTCTACAAGAATGGCCTTTTTAGAAAGATGTTGATTGAATCGCTGTTCCCTCAGATCTATTTCTCTTGCAAGACCGGGAAAGAGCTCTTCCATTTTTTCTTGAATCAGCAATGCAAATTTATAGTTTTCTTTCCAATTTGGATGCGGAAACATTTTATCCGTCCCTACAACCAGCATAATTCTTGAATAAAGTTTTCCGTTTATCTTAACAGTAGTCAATTCCCTGGACTTATCGGGATCGGAGTAGGGAGCATCCCTGTGTAGATCAATAAGAATCTGAAGAGTAGGATATTTTTTTAATAATCCCTGCACGGTATTTAAAGAATTAGAATAGGAATACATATATGTAGGCACGTCATGGATCGTTTTATCATGCAAAACCTTTATCCCGTAATTTTCCAATTCCTTTTTTAAAATCTCTCCTACCTTCACCACCGTAAAATTCAAATCATCTGAATGAAAGGCTTTGTCCCTGGGCTTATAATTGTAAGCCTTTGACGGCATATAGGATTCGGTGGTATGGGTGTGATAAATAAGAACAATAGGTGCCCCTTTTACCGGTACAACCTCATCAATTTGTTCGGGCTCCACTTCAGGAGGAATAAGACTTTCATTTTCTTCATTTTCCGGTTCATGCTCATTTTCGGGAATTTGTTCCGGCAAGGGATTTTCTTCATTTTCTGAGCTGCCGTCAATTTCAACTCCCGGTGTGGATGCAGCCTCCAAGCGGATCTGACCTAAAATGGGCATTTGATAGTTAATTATATCCTTCCCTGAAAACGAATTAATATTTAATGCAAGTTTTAAAATACTCCTCGCAATTGGTGTATTACTTCTGTTTCCTGTTTTTTTATCCAGCTGGGCTTTTTCAACTAAGACTTCGTAACTGGGAATCGTCTGGGAAAAAATGAATTCAAAAAATCTGTCATCAAAGGCTTTTATGTACTCAAATACTTGAATTTGTCTTTGTTCGTTAAAAGCAGTAATGGTTTCTTGCAAAAAAGCTCTTTTATAAATTAAAAAACCTAAATTTGATATTAAAAATAAAAAACAGATTAATAAAAGTATTTTAACAGTAATTCTTTTAATTTTTATCACCTTTATACCCTGCATTAAATCACCCTCCGATTAAAGATATTCATAAATAGAAAAAAAAATGAGGCTTTTTTTGCCTCTTTTTTTTGCTTCAATGTATCAATAAATTATTTAAATCTTCATATTTAATTCCGGGATGCAGGGCTAAATTAATCCCGTGAGCCAGTACGTGCGCAGCATCTTCTATCAAAGAATCTATTTCTTTTGGAGTTACAACAAGCTCTCCCACATAAGGTGATAATACTTCTTTTATCATTCTATATTTTTCTTCTTTACTGAGATTTGTCACGAGTTTGAACAGCTCCGTTCCGGGTTTAATTTCACGCTCAATGGAGTCAAAAACTTTTTCCAAAGTATCGTTAGCAATGGTGGCTGCATCAACTACAGTAGGAACTCCAATAGCAATAACGGGTATTCCTATAATTTCTTTTGTAATCCCCATCCTTTTGTTTCCCACCCCGGATCCGGGGTGAATCCCCGTATCGGATATCTGAATACTTGCTCCTATTCTCTCAAGGCTTCTTGAGGCAAGGGCGTCTATAACTATAAGAGCGGATGGCTTTACCCTGTTTACAACCCCCATTATAATTTCTCCGGTTTCAATGCCTGTAATACCCAGCACTCCGGGCGAAAGGGCACATACCGGCCTTATCCCTTCTTCGGGGTTGTAACTTTCGGGCATATATTCTATAAGATGCTTTGTGACGAATATTTTTTCAATAACCTTTGGCCCTAAGGAATCCGGTGTAACATTCCAGTTTCCAAGACCTATAACGAGAACGGTAGAATTTAAAGAAATGTTTAGCATTTTGTTTATTTCTCTGGCAATGGCTTCACATATTCTCTTGATAAATTTTTGCTCCTTATTCCTGATACCATCTGTCTCAATAGTTATATAAGTGCCAATGGGCTTGCCAATAGCTTTTTTCCCCTCTTCATTTAATACCCTTACCCTGCTAATTCTTAAACTTAGTGTTCCCTCTTTTTCAAACAAAACCCCGGGAACCTCTCCTTTACCCACCATCTCCCGGGCTTCAATTGCCAAATCGGTGCGAATATTTATTTTCGATCCCTCCTACCTTAATTCAGTAGGCACAAAGGCATCAATTATACCTATTACCAAAGAAGCAAGCAAAGCTCCCCACCAAGTTACCCTCATGGAAGGCACTATAAACTGTGCAAGGTAAATAACCACTGCAGCGGTAATAAACCCTACTATTCCTCTGCTCTGAGGCGAAACGGATTTACCAAGCAAGCTTTCCACGATAAACCCCAGAATTGCTATTACAATTGCAGCGATAAGAGCTCCAGTAAACCCGGCCACCTGAAATCCGGGTATTAGAAAACTTACCAGCATCAACACCAGAGCCGAAACTATAAACCTAATTATCATACCTATCATTTGTATTTTCACCTCTTTAGCTTTATTTTTTAATTTCTTTTTATATAATAACCTATAAAAATATTAAATATACTAATTTAAAAGGTCTTTTCTCTTGCAATTTAATTTTTGAAATGATAAAATAGGTTTAGTGCTTTCAAGGGGGTGAAAAATTGCCAAATACTGCATCTGCAAAAAAGAAGCTTCGCCAAGCAATTAAAAGAACCATTCGTAATCGAATTGTAAAAGCCAGTATAAAAACCGCCGTAAAAAAATTCAACGAAGCGTTAAAATCAAAAGACGCAGAAACAATAAAAATCGCCCTTAAAAATGCTATAAAGGCTTTAGATAAAGCTGCAGCAAAAGGCGTTATACATAAGAACGCCGCTGCAAGAAAAAAGTCCAGCCTTTACAGAAGGTTAAAGGAACAAAATATTGCAATTTAAAAAACGCGTAAGATATGTCTTACGCGTTTTTTATTTCCAGCTTAAAAAAGATGTTCTCAGGCAATCCTAATAATGAAAATAAAATAAATTTATCTGGAGGTGTTTTTATGGATAACAGGGTAAATCAGATTCAGAGTCAGCTTCAGAATTTGCAAAATAATATTAACAATTTCTCTCAGCTTGTAAATAACCTCCAGCGCATGGAAAGTTCCCACGTTTCCCAGCTTGCTCAGATAGTCAGCGAGGAACAAACTGTCGCCCAAAGGTTACAGCAAATACAGAGAGCTGAACAACAGGCCACTGATCAGCTAAACCAGATGCAGAGAATGTTCAACGATATGGTAAAGCAGCTGCAACAACTAAACAGTTTAACAAGGGATCTGGTAATGCAGATGATCACCCCGCAGCAATACGCAACCCAATACCAGGGCACCCAGTATCAAGCACCTTATTATAAAGCTCAGGAAGTTCCTCCTGCAAGGCAAAACTTCAATGAATACAGGCAGCAGGCCTATAATCAAGAGTACGGCCAGCATACAGCCAAGGAAGTCCCTCCAGCCAAACAGCAGCAGCAACCCTGGTATTAAAATCTTACCTTTTTATATAGTTTATTAATATTAATTTGCCGCTTAAAAAAGCGGTATTTTTTTATTTTTAGCATTATTTTTTAAATAATTATAATTTTGTTGTTAATAATGATGTTTAACGATATAATATTAATACCAATTCAAAGGAGGAAAAAAATATGAAATTTAAATCCATATTCTTTATATTTTTAATTTTTATTTTTGCCTTACCTTCAATAGTTTTTGCTAATAGCAACGACAGGGTAAACATTGGCAAAGATTTGTATATCAAAAATGATGAAGCAATTTACGGCAACGCAGTTTCGATAATGGGTAACGTAATTGTAGAAGGAAAAGTTTTAAAAGACGCTGTAGCAATAATGGGCGATGTTGTGGTAAGAGGCCGAGTAGATGGGGATGCAGTAGCAATAGGCGGAAAGGTTACAATTGAACCAACGGGTAAGGTTTTAGGTAACACAAATGAAATAAGCCTGGGTAATAGCATCAACGGAATTTTTAGAAATTTTAACAAAAATAACATTTATTTCGGACCCGGATTCACAGGCAATTTCTATACCAATCAACTATTCTTTTTTAAAATTATGCGCCTTTTAGGACTTTTAACTCTTGGAATTATTGTACTTGTTTTTTTCCCAAACATTCTCGGCAATATTGTTGAATCCGTAGATAAAAGCATAGGGTATAATTTTCTGTTAGGTCTTGCAGGATTGATTTTGACACCTTTAGTAATCTTTCTTTTAGTCCTTTCAATTATTGGAATACCACTAATTCCGATGGTAATTATATTTGTTTCAACAGCCTATTTTTTCGGTTATATAGGAATTTGCATTTACTTAGGAAAAAAAATTAACGAAAATATAAGAGTAAATAAAAATTTGTTTATTGAATTTATCTTCGGTGCGTTAGTAATCTGGCTTCTCCAGTTTGTTCCAATAGTAGGCTTTTTAATAAACCTATTCGTATTTTTACTATCTATAGGTTTGGTAATAAAAACCAGATTCGGCACCAAAAGGATATCTTAACTTAATAGGATAAAATTACAATTTACTTACTAAAATCTCGAGCCCCATTTTATCATTAATCTTTCCTTTTTTTATTTCAAAGTCCAGTTGTTCGCATAAATGTAAGGCGTACTTTAACCTCTCAATAGAAAAATTATTGGCTTGATTCTTAAGCTTTTTAAATACAAAGGGATGTAAGCCCAATTTTTCTCCAATTTTTTCTCCCTCTTCACCTGCAATCTTTATACAGAATAAATTAATCAAATGTTTAGAAATCATATGCAAAACTAATATTCCTTTCTCTCCTTTTTTAAATAGCTCTGTCAACTTTGAGAGAGCTAAATTTTTTTTATTTTCCATTATGCAGTCTATAAGTTCGAAAATATTTGTTTCATCATTTTTAGAAATTATTTCTTCAATTTCCTCTGTTTTTATAACTTTATTTTCGTCAAAAGAAAAAACAATTTTTTTTATCTCGTTTTCCGTTTGGTATAAATCTCCGGTATAATATGCTAAATATGCTACAGCTGTTTCATCCAGATTTTTGTTATAAAACATTGCCCTTTTCTTTATCCATTGAATTTTTTCTTTTTGATTATTTATTTTATATTCCTTTATAAACCCTATTTTTTCAATTGTCCTGTATAGTTTTTTTCTCTTATCAACTTTTTCGCAGGTTAAAATAAGGCATGCGTATTCGGGAAAATCCTCTTCAAGAAAATTAGCAAGCTTCTCTTCTTCAATTTTTTTGTTGCTTCTAAAATCACTTAGAAAGCTTGCATTTTTAACAAGCACAACTCTTTTTTTACTCATAAAAGGTACTACAAGACACGCATTTATAATATCCGATCCATTATTTTCTTCTCCATCGAATTTAATAAAGTCTATTTCATCAGAACTGCTATTTAAATACTTTTTTTTAATTTTTTCTACTGCTTCCTCAATTAGCAATCCTTCACTACCATACAATAAAAAAATATTTTTATTCATCGAATCCTTTGAAATTTAAACCACCCCCCATTTATATTTTAGCTTTCACATAATTTCATGTAAATCTTTAATTATCTCTCATGGTTTCTATACGTATTCTATTATCAAAAATTTTAAAGGTAATAGCTCCTAATTCATCTGTCCTTAAGATAGAAATTTTTTGTTTTTTTAATAAATTAAGCACATCTTCCGAAGGATGCCCAAAATTATTTTCCCCTACAGATATCACTGCAAACTGAGGGCTTACCGCTTTAACAAACTCTTGGGAACTGGAAGTCCTACTGCCGTGATGTCCAACTTTTAATACATTGGCTTTTAAATCGGCTTTTTGCTGTAAAAGCAGTTTTTCTCCCTCCACGCTCAAATCACCGGTAAATAATATTTTGAAACCTTTATAATCCATTTTGAGTACAATAGATGCATCATTTTCATCTTTATAGTCGTATTTTTTTAAAGGATTCAGAACTTCAAATTTTATATTTCTGTATTTAAATTCATCCCCTCCGGTTATGCTCAATACTTTAACGTTTTTCTTTATAGCAACCCTAATAATTTCGTCATAAAGCATTGCACTACTTCTGGCACCGTAAATCAGATAATTAACCTTATAATTTTTAAGTATATATAAAAGACCCCTGGCATGATCATCATCGAAATGACTTATTATTAACGCTTCAATATTATTTAAACCTTTACTTTTTAAAAAAGGATCAAGAATATCTTTTCCGGTATCGAAATCTCCGGTTAAATACCCTGGTGTTCCTCCACCATCTATTATAAACGCCTTATTATCTTCAGTTTTTATAACACAGGAATCCCCCTGACCAACGTCGAGAAAAGTTATTTGAAGAGGACTTTTTTGAAAATATATAAAAATAATTAAAAGAATACTTAAAATTAGGGTTGTTACTTTAAATTTCTTGTAATAATATATATAATAATTTCCTTTACTTAACATATTATTAGGAAAATCAAACAGTATCGCAATAATTAGATAATACAGTATTAATGGTAAAAGACCTTTATCCTCTACGGGTACCACTGCATAAGGAAATTTAATTACAATACTGTTAAACATCAAGGAATACTTTAAAAGCAATTCACTCAATTTTAATAAAATAGAATTAAAAATGGGGAATATATTTATTCCTGAGATCAGTCCGATTAATAAACAAAAACTTATAATGGGAACGATTATAATATTTGTAAAAATACTCACTAAGGAAATATAGTGAAAGTAGTATATCAAAAAAGGTATTAACAATATTTGTGCGGAAAGGGTAGTAGAAAAAGTTGTATTTAAAAAATTCGGCAAGAAAGAAAACATCCTCTTAAAATAACCGTAAAATAAGATTAAACCCAGAGTAGCTAAAAAAGAAAATTGAAAGCTAATGGAAAATAATAAAAAAGGGTTAAAAATTAATACTAAAAAAGCCGCAAAGGATAAGTTATTTACCGGATCCGATCTCCTGTTTATAATATTTCCCAAAACCATAATTAGAAGCATAATAAATGCCCTGAAAACCGGAGGGGAAAAATTTGCTGCAAGAGCATAAATGAACACTATAAATAAAGAAATATAGGCTTTAATAGAACGTTTAATTTTTATAAAATTTAGCAAACTATAGAAAGCGGTATAAATTATCCCTACATTAAGCCCCGAGGCAGCAAGAACGTGTATAATGCCCCCTTCTCCCATTTCCTTGAGCAACTCCGAATCCACATTTGATTTTATACCAAAAATCACGCTCATCATCACTGAAGAAAATTTTAAATCTAAATTACTTTGTAATACCTTCCGATAATGCTCCCTTAAATTATAAGCTACTTTATAAATATAAGTCCTTAATAAGCCTTCATTATACTCACCTATTTTTTCTATTTCCCGGGAAAAAATCGTTGCAAAAATTCCTTTTTGCAACATCACAGCTTTATAATCAGCGCTTCCAGGATTGGTTCTTTCTTTTGGAATTCTTATCTTCCCTTTAAACCTCAAAACATCACCGTAGTTGAAAAGGTTTTTATTGCCTACGGTTTTAAGCCTTATTATACCTTTTATTCTTTTATATGTACTATCTTTTTTAATATATAGGGTGTTTATAGAATAGATCACTTCATTACTTTTTACTTCGGGAAAATCCTTTATATATCCTATTAATTCTAATTCTTGACCATTGTAATCAATAAAATCATTTTGCATCTTTAATTCATAATAATGAAAATATAAAAGGCTTAATAAAAAAACGGCAGTTATTAATATAATATGATTATATTTTCTGGTGTTTAAATAATAAAACAATAAAGAAAGAGAAATTAAAATAAAGATTGAGGCAAAATAATAAAAAAATCTCCCGGCATCGGGGAGAAAATAAGCCGTTAAATATCCTGTAATCATTGCTATTGTAACATTGAGAAAAAATCTATACAAATTTTATCAACCCTTTTTATCGATTTATCTCTTAAAATCTCTTATAATTATGAAATATTTGATCAAAAAAGTGAAGTATTAATAAAAATTTACAATATAAATATTAGCATTAAATTTAAAATTAAGCTATATGCTATTAATTATTTGTAATTATTGGAGTAATTTTTTACTTTAATTACCATTGTAATTTTCCCTTTCCTTCATAAGCTCTTTTGAACGATGTGCTGCATTTTTTACAGCCTGAATAATTGAGTCCCCAAAACCCATTTTCTTTAAAGTTTCTATAGCGGCTACAGTGGTACCTCCCGGGGACATTACTTTTTTACGCAAGTTTTCCGGCATTTCCCCGGTCTCTACCACCATTTTTGCAGCCCCAAAAACCGTTTGAATTGATAGATTTAATGCAATTTCATTGGGTAAACCTGCTTTTACGCCGGCTTCGGTTAAGGATTCAATCATAAGATAAACATATGCCGGTCCGCTTCCCGAAAGTGCAGTAACCGCATCCATCCATTGTTCATCAACTTTCACCACTTTACCTACCGAAGAAAATATTCTAAAGGCTTCTTCTTCATCCTCAGGCTTCGCATATCTTCCGGTGGCAATTGCTGTGGCCGATTCCTTTACCTGACATGAGGTATTGGGCATCGCCCTTATAACCTTTATATTTTTTCCCACTAACTTTTCTATCATTGAAGTGGTGACGCCGGCAACTACGGAAATAACCAGATGATCCCTGGTTATATAATTCTTTATATTACACAAAAGCTCATTAATATCCCTGGGTTTTACAGCAATAATAATTACATCACACTCTTTTAATAAAGCCTGGTGATCTCGTGTAGTCCTGACAGAAAAATTTTTTTCAATAAATCTTAGCCTTTCTTCGTTATTTTTATTTGTAACATATATCCCTTCCGGCGGAAAAGTCAATGCTCCTAATATTCCTTTAATTAAGGCTTGAGCCATTGAACCGGCTCCAAAAAAACCCAGTTTTTTACCATCCATTTTTAATTCCCCCTTGAATATGATGAATAAAAAAACCTTCCGTCGTAAAAAGGACGGAAGGTTCTCTCCGCGGTACCACCTTTGATTGACTGTTTGCAAAAAATAAGGATTTTACAAACAGCCCGCTCAATTAAGGTACGCCCCAGCAGCTGGGGATATACCCTCCTTTTTTAACGGTAAGGAATACCGGCTGAGCTCATCGCCAGCTGCTCAGGGTCGGGATCGGAAAACCGGTGCAGGAAACCTTTCAGCCCATGAGTTTCCCTCTCTTTTCACCGGGGAAATTCCTTTTACACCCTTCATTGCTTTAATATATTACTAAAAATTATATGTTGTTTTTAATTTTCTGTCAAGAAATTAATTAAAACTATGTAGTTATTCTGTGATAATGTCATCTTAAAATTTCTCAGTGAAAATGTCACTCACTGTGGTAAAATGAAAGGATGATATTATCAATGAATCCAGAAGAAAGAAATAAGCTTTACGTAGCTCGTTGT
>NZ_LOHZ01000036.1 GCF_001601575.1 Thermovenabulum gondwanense | reverse complement strand
TATTTTAGTAAGTATTGCTGTTTACTTGTTATTTTTTTCTTTTCTTCCTTCTTTGGGTAAAAGGTTGGGTTTTATTGGTTTTTTTGTTGGGTTTGTTAGTTTTTTACAGGGAATTTTTAACTGTTTCCGAAATTACTCATACATACTTAATAAAATAAATATTCAAGAATGTTTTATCTTATTCGACAAAAAATCATATTTTATAAATCCCTTGAATAAAGATGTAATAAAATTGGAGGTGAAAGGACAATGAGAACCATAAGAAAAAGATTATTGGTGTTAATTTATATCATGATAATTGCCCTTTTGTTCTACTCTTTTTATTTTTCGGATTATGATAAGACATTGAGGGTTTTTTCTTTTTTCGACAGATTGCTTCCTATATACAGGGTTGAGACTCAGGAAAAAAGGATTGCAATATCTTTTGATGCTGCCTGGGGGGCGGATAAAACTCCGGAGATTTTAGACATATTGGACAAATATAAAATAAAAACCACCTTTTTCCTTGTGAAAATGTGGATGGATAAATACCCGGAAATGACAAAACTTATTGCTTCTTTTGGACATGAAATAGGGAATCATTCTGCTACTCATCCTCATATGGGAAAGCTCTCAAAAGATGAAGTGGTAAAAGAGATTCAATCTACCCATCTCAGGATTAAGGAGTTAACCGGGCAGGATTGCAAAGTTTTCAGGCCACCCTTTGGGGAATACAGCGATACATTAATAAAAACAGCTCAGGAACTTGGGTATTATGTTATCCAATGGGATGTGGATTCCTTGGACTGGAAGGATTTAAGCGCATCGGCTATATATGACAGGGTAATTAAAAGGGTAAAACCGGGTTCCATAGTCCTTTTCCATAATAATGGAAAGAACACCCCCGAGGCTTTAAAAATAATTTTACCCGAGTTGATAAAACAGGGATATGAAATTGTACCCGTTTCATCTTTATTAATTAAAGGGGATTATTATATTGATGGGGCAAGCGGAGAAATGAGGAAAAAGCTTTAAAAATATACTGTGATTTAAATTATTGACGTTACTTGAGTAATGAAATTATAATGATTTTATAAACTCTTTTTTAAGGGGCTGGTTTTAATGATGGAGCCTAAGATACTCGTAGTGGATGATGAAAAGAAAATAGTGGACCTGGTAAGGCTTTATCTGGAGAAGGAAGGTTTCAGGGTTGATGAAGCTTTTGATGGTCAAACGGCTTTAAAAAAGATAGAAGAAAATGATTATAATCTTTTAATATTGGATTTGATGCTACCTGAGGTAGATGGATGGACTATATGCAGAAATGTGAGAAAGAATTCCGATGTGCCTATCATCATGTTAACCGCAAGAGGGGAAGAGTTTGACAAAATTTTGGGATTTGAACTGGGAGCCGATGATTATATAGTAAAGCCTTTCAGTCCAAGGGAGTTGGTGGCCAGGGTTAAAGCCCTGCTCAGAAGGCTTAGCCCTAAGGAAGATAAGGATGTCCTGGATTTTCCGGGTCTGTATATTGACCCTTCATCAAGATTGGTGAAGGTGGATGAACGAGAAGTAACTTTGACTCCCAAGGAATTTGATCTTTTGTATTTTCTTGCTAAAAATAAGGACAAGGTATTTACAAGGGAAAAATTGCTGGAAGAGGTATGGGGTTACGATTTTTACGGCAGCCTGCGAACGGTTGATACCCACATAAAGCAATTGAGAGAAAAGCTTGGGAGAAGCAAAGCGGCGTCATATATTGTTACGGTTTGGGGAGTAGGCTATAAATTTGAGGTGGTAAAGTGAAAATTAAAATAAAAAACAGCATATTATGGAAGTTATGGGCCTTTATAAGCCTGATTTCCATAGTTGCCATTATATTCTCGGGATTGATTTTGTCTAAATTCTTTGAGGACTTTTATTTCAGGATAAAGGAAAATGAACTTATAAATGAGGGACAGCAGTTAATTTCACTAATTCTGCGGGGTTCAAATGTAGAAGAGTTTATCGACATTACCAGGTTTATAAATGCCAATGCGGTATTAATAGATAAACGTGGGACTATTTTGGTATGTTCCAAATACTTTCATCCAAAGATGGGAATGATTCTTGATAAAAATGATTTAAATGGCATTCTTAACGGAAAAATACTGGTAAAAAGAAACTTTTTTCGAGGCGTAGAAAATCCGATGCTGATGGTAGCTTTACCCGTGGCCAGTGATGGAAATGTTGTAGGAGGTCTTTTGCTTTTCTCACCAATGGCTTCATTATCTTCATCAGTGTGGGAAATAAGAAAGCTTATTTTACTTTCGGCGTTTTTTGCAATTCTTTTATCGTCAGGGACTAGCCTCGTATTTTCAAAAAGCATCACAAAACCTCTGCTTTTGATGAAAGAAGCTGCGGAAGAGATGGCTAAGGGTAATTTTGATAAAAAGATAGAAGTAATCGAAGACGATGAAGTAGGTACCCTTGCCAGGACCATGAATTTTCTTTCCGACGCGTTAAAAGATAATTTGAACGCACTTTCAAAAGAAAAGGACCAGCTAAAGAATATTTTACTGGGTATGACCGATGGAGTAATAACTTTTGATGAAAATAATAAAATAGTAATGGCAAATTCTCAGGCAATGGAGCTTTTAAATATCATAGATAAAGAACATGACGAGAAGGAAGCCTTGCAAATTCTGAAAAATGCTCTTTTAAGGTTATACGATTTAAAAGAAAATATCGTAGAGGAAATTACCCTGAATGGGAAAATAATTCGGGCAAAAATTTCACCGTTGTTGAACGATGGGGTAAAAGGAGCTGTAGTGGTATTGCAGGATGTCACTAAGGAAAAAAAGCTGGAAAATCTAAGGCGAGAATTTGTAGCAAATGTATCCCATGAACTGCGTACCCCTTTGACCTATATTCAGGGCTATTCCGAGGCCATATTGGATGGGATGGTGGAGGATAAAGAAACCCTGAATAATTATATTAACATAATCTTAGAAGAGACTTTGAGGTTAAAGAGACTGGTAAATGACCTGCTGGACCTGTCATTGATGGAAAACGGACAGGGCACCCTTAAAAAAGATAAATTTTCTATTCAAAGACTTATTGAGAGAGTTGTTCAAAAAATGCATAATCTTGCAGCAAAAAAAGGCGTAAAATTTATACTGGATTTAAAAGAAACCCCTCTTCTTTTTGCCGATGAGGACAGGATAGAACAGGTCTTGATAAATCTAATCGACAATGCTTTAAGATTTTCTCCGGAAGGGGGAGAAATTATTATTTCTTCAGAGCTGGATGATGAGGGCAATATAAGGGTTGCCGTAAAGGATAAAGGGCCCGGTATCCCGGAAGAGGAGCTGCCTTTTATATGGGAAAGATTTTATAAAGTGGATAAATCGAGGGCAAGGCAAAAGGGAGGTACCGGCTTGGGACTTGCTATAGTAAAAAGTATTATTGAAAATCATGGCGGCAGGGTTTGGGCGTCAAATGATGAAAAAGGAGGAAGTATTTTTTATTTTTCCCTTCCCTGCGGCGAATAAAAATAAAAAAAGCCCCTGAAGGGGCTTTTTTACATTTCCGAAAGTACTTCTTCTAAAGGCGTGTAGGATAGATTGTGAGCTTCTGCCACAGCTTTATAGGTTATTTTTCCATTCAGGACATTTACGCCTTTGGCGAGGGCTTTATTTTCCATTACGGCATTTTTCCAGCCTTTATTGGCAATTTCTAAAGCATAAGGCAAAGTGGCATTTGTTAGGGCAAAGGTAGAAGTTCTGGGAACGGCACCGGGCATGTTGGCAACTGCGTAATGAATTACACCGTGTTTTACAAATACCGGTTCCGCATGGGTGGTAGGATGGTCTATGGTTTCCACACAGCCTCCCTGATCGATGGCTACATCGACGATTACGCTTCCGGGTTCCATAGCCTGTACCATTTCTTCAGTAATTAATTTCGGGGCTTTAGCACCGGGGATTAATACGGCACCTATCACAAGGTCTGCTTCACTTACCGCCTTCATCAGATTGAAACGGTTAGAATATAAAGTTTCAACTCTGCCCTGGTAAATATCATCTAAGTAGCGAAGGCGATTAACATTTACGTCGAGTATAGTAACCTTTGCTCCCATACCTACAGCGCGTTTTAATGCATTTACACCTACGGTTCCGGCACCGACGATTACTATAGAAGCGGGAGGTACACCCGGAACACCCGAAAGAAGAACGCCCTTGCCACCTCTGAATTTTTCAAGGTATATGGAACCTTCCTGAATTGCTAATCTTCCTGCAACTTCGCTCATGGGAGTTAAAAGAGGTAAGCTGCCGTCTTCTTTTTGGACTGTTTCATAGGCAATTGAAACTACCTTCTTTTCCATTAAAGCTCTTGTCAGTTCGGGTTCAGGGGCTAAATGCAGATAGGTAAATAAAATTAGACCATCTCTAAAATACTTGTACTCTGAAGGAAGAGGCTCTTTTACTTTTACTATCATGTCGCTTTTTTCCCATACATAGGCTACATCGGATATAATATCTGCTCCTGCGGATTTGTAACTTTCATCGGAAATTCCACTTCCCTCTCCCGCACCTTTTTCTATAAGGACCTTATGTCCTGCTCTTACTAGAGCATCAACTCCTGCCGGAGTTATTGCGACCCGGTTTTCCTGCGCCTTAATCTCCTTTGGAACACCTACAATCATCCTGGTAATCCTCCTATTTTTTGATATTTATTTTATCAATTTATTATAAGCAAGATTTGTGCCAAAAATATACTGCGTATAAAATCCTCGATGGCAAAAAAGAAAAAGCATTTATGGAAACAATAGTTTCCATTTGGAAATACAACACCAATCATTGTCATAATTACAAAAAATTAATTTTGTTCATTTAAATTAATGCCGTATTTTTTCATTTTTTTAATTACGGTAGTGTGGGAAACCCCCAGTATTTTTGCTGCTTTTCTTGCACTTTTTCCCTGAGAAAGAGCCCGAATTAAAGCTTCTTTTTCTGTTTCATTCACAATATCCTTTAACTGAAAATATCTTTTAGAAGAAGAATTGAATATGGTGGGAGAATTTATAATGATTTCTTTTTCAGAAATAATATTCTTTTTACATAGGTTCATTGCCCTTTCCATTACATTTTCCAGTTCCCTTATATTCCCGGGCCAGTCGTAACTTAAAAGATATTCTAAGGCAGCAGGAGCAATACCTTGAACGGATTTATTGAATTTATTGTTAAATTTTTTTATAAAATAATCCACAAGAACGGGAATATCTTCTTTATGTTCTCTTAAAGGTGGTATAAAAATCGGAATTACATTTAGCCTGTAAAATAAATCCTGTCTGAAATCTCCTCTTACTACCATTTCTTCCAGAGGTCTGTTGGTAGCAGCTATTACTCTTACATCTATTCTTATTTCTTCCATTTCACCGAGGCGCCTGACGCTGCTTTCCTGAAGAACCCTTAAAAGTTTTACCTGAATATGAGGAGGGATTTCTGCAATTTCATCTAAAAATATTGTGCCGTGGTGAGCAAATTCAAATAACCCGGGTCTTCCGCCCTTACGAGCACCGGTAAAGGTTCCATCCGCATAACCAAAAAGCTCGCTTTCTAAAAGCGTATCAGGTATTGCAGCACAGTTTACTGCTACAAAAGGATAATCCCTTCTTTCACTTTCCATGTGAATCGCCCTGGCGAAAAGCTCTTTTCCCGTGCCGCTTTCACCGCGTAGAAGAATAGTAGAATCTCCCTTAGAAACGGTTTTAGCCAGCTCTACAATTTCTTTCATTTTTTTACTTTTATATATGATATCTTCAAAAGTAATCATAACCGGCCTTGTCAGAGAATGGGCAAGGCGCCTTACTTCAGACATTTTTCTCAGGGTAATTACAGCCCCATCTACGAAACCTTTGTCATCAAAAAAAGGTTTTACATTTATTAATACCCTTAACGGCCCTTTAGGTGTATTTAATACAATTTCTTTTTGTTCTATACTTTTACCCTTTTCAATATTTTTTATTATTTCGTCCGGTAAATCGGTCAAAGTTTTTAGAGATTGATTAATTGGGGTAAAATCGTAACCGAGAAAAATAGAAGCCTTATTATTACACGTGGTTATTATTAAATTTTTATTTACGGATATTATTCCTTCTTCTACAGAATTTATTACAGTAATCAGATGTTGATGGGCAAGTTCGTGAGGAAGCCATTCTACAGGTGTAACTTCGTAAACATCTTTAATGTTTCTTATTTTATCAAGTATATCTTTTAATTTTATCTCTGGAATAGGTTCAATATTAAAATATATTTCCCCCTGCTTTACGGATAAAGCTATTATATTAGCGCCGCAACTTGCTATGGTTTCGGAAACATCTCTTACCATACCCACCCTATCTTTAAATCTGATCCGGTACCTAAATCTTTTCATTTTCTACCCTCCGAAAAGATTTGTTATTTAATAATTCCATATTTATTGAAAAAATCCTTTTTAAATGGAAACTGTGGAATAAAAAGTTTACATTTTGGTCCTATAAATTAATTTAAACTATTAATATTATAAAAAAAATCAGCAAAATAAGACAAAATATAATTGGCAGAGAATTTGCTTTGTTATATAATAATTAAAAAGTACCAAAGGATATAAAATTTTTATAAAAAATAGGTAATATTATACCCAGGAGGTGATGTTAGTAAAATAATCATTTCTGGTAATAATAAGAAAAAATAAATTAAGGAGGGATTTTTTTGGAAGCTTTTGCGGCTTTAGTGGGCAAATTGGGTAATATTGTTTGGGGTCCTCCTATGCTGGTCCTGCTTGTAGGAACTCATTTATTATTAACGTTTAGATTACGATTTATTCAGAGGTACACATTTAAAGCCATTAAACTTTCTCTTGCAAAGTCTGCTGAAGGAGAAGGGGACGTAAGTCATTTTGGAG
Source organism: Thermovenabulum gondwanense (assembly GCF_001601575.1). Taxonomy (NCBI): domain Bacteria; kingdom Bacillati; phylum Bacillota; class Clostridia; order Thermosediminibacterales; family Thermosediminibacteraceae; genus Thermovenabulum; species Thermovenabulum gondwanense. Next base: position 66,690 of record NZ_LOHZ01000036.1, on the reverse strand, counting down.
CATTAGCTACTGCCCTTGCAGCAACAGTGGGAACGGGAAATATAGTAGGCGTTGCAACGGCTGTGGGACTCGGTGGGCCGGGGGCTATTTTTTGGTTGTGGATAACTGGCGTTTTTGGTATTGCGACTAAGTACGCTGAAACCTTACTTTCTGTAAAGTACAGGGTAAAAAATGAATTGGGGCAGATGGCAGGAGGTCCCATGTACGTCCTGGAAAGAGGACTTAAGATGAAATGGCTGGGAGTGCTTTTTGCCCTCTTTACCGCCATTGCTGGTTTTGGTATAGGTGTAAGCGTACAGGCAAACTCCATTGCGGATATGGTAAAAAATACCTTTAATATACCAACTTGGATTACGGGGCTTGTTATTGCTGTATTAACTGCAATAGTAATATTAGGCGGAATAAAAAGTATTGCAAGAGTATGCGAGGCCCTTGTTCCTTTTATGGCAATAGTATATGTACTCGGATGTCTGATAATAATTCTTATGAATATTTCAGCTCTTCCCGGGGCTATTGCTACGATTTTAAAAAGTGCTTTCACCGGGCAAGCAATGATTGGTGGATTTGCCGGTGCAGGAGTAATGCAGGCAATAAGATACGGTGTAGCCCGTGGGGTTTTCTCCAATGAATCCGGGCTTGGAAGCGCTCCGATAGCCGCCGCAGCAGCGCAAACCCCTAACCCTGCAAGACAAGCCCTTGTTCAGATGACAGGAACTTTCTGGGATACGGTGGTAATTTGTTTATTGACCGGCCTTGTGCTTGTTACCACCGGAGCTTGGCAGACGGGCTTAAAGGGAGCTGCTCTTACAAAAACTGCTTTTGAACATATACCTGTAGTAGGGCCAATTACGTTAACCTTAGGTCTGCTAACATTTGTATATTCAACAATTCTTGGATGGTCTTACTACTGCGAAAAGGCTGTAGAGTACCTCTTCGGAACGAAAGCGGTAATGCCCTATAGAGTGTTGTGGGTAATAGCTGCGTTCGTTGGTTCAGTAATGTCCTTAGGTTTAGTGTGGGATATTGCTGACGTATTAAACGGCATGATGGCCATTCCGAACCTTATTTCCCTGATTGCTTTATCCGGAGTGTTGGTAGCAGAAACTAAAAAATATGTCTGGGAAGACAGACTGGAGGAAAAAGCACCGGAAGAAAACTTTTAAGAGGGGATTTACCCCTCTTTTTTTTATAATTTTTTATGTATAATTTTTTTAGATATTTTTATATTATTTTTGGGCGGTGTTAAAATTGACAAAAATTATAGGAATTTCCGGTTTTTCAGGAAGCGGGAAGACTACTCTAATAGATAAACTCATTGGCATTTTAAAAGAAAAAGGTTTAACTGTTGCGGTAATAAAACATGTGGTTTCAGGGGTAAAATTCGGGGAAAAGGACACCGATAGGTATATTATTCGAAAGGCTGATTTTGTTGCAGGGATTTTCGGGGAAGGTATAATTATGTATAAGAGGGAACAGGTTAGCTTACGGGATTTACTGAAAAAAATAGGCAATTATGATATTGTTCTAATAGAAGGTTTTAAATATGAAGATTTTCCTAAAATTTTTATTTTAAAAGGGCAAGGAGAGAAGGACGAGATAGAATTCTTAAAGGAGTATAAAAAAGATATATTGTGTTTTGCAGGAAAGAAGGATTTGAATATAAACAATTCTTTCATTAAAGGTCCTATGTTTTCTTACGAAGGGAATCCGTATATTAAGTATTTTGATAAAAACTTACCTTTTTTTAATAGGGACGATGGAGAAAAGATTGCTGAATTTATTATTAATGAAATATAAATTGAAATATACATTTTTAAATTTTCTGGAGGAATCTATATGTTTAACCCTTTAAAGGTCAACAAATTTCCTGAAAAACCCGGAGTTTACCTTATGAAAGATATCGAAGGGAAAATTATTTACGTAGGGAAAGCGATTAATTTAAAAAACAGGGTAAAATCCTATTTTAGAAATAAGGAGAGCCTTTCGCCAAAAGTGCGGGCAATGGTTTCTCAGATAGAAGATATTGAATTTATTGTTACAGAATCTGACCTGGAAGCCCTTGTTTTGGAATGTAATTTAATAAAATTTCATAAACCAAAATACAATATTCTATTAAGGGATGATAAACAGTATCCCTATATTAAAATAAACCTTGATGCTCCTTATCCTTATCTGGAAATAGTAAGGCGAATAAAAAAGGACGGAGCCAAATATTTTGGTCCTTTTGTGGATGCGGGAGCTTTAAGAGAAACCATTGATGCAATTCGGAAAATTTTCCCCATAAGGTATTGCAGTAAGGACTTAAGTAAATTGCCTTTGAAAGAACGACCGTGTTTAAACTATCATATAAAAAAGTGTCTTGCTCCTTGCAAGGGCGGTTTACCTCAGGGAAAATATATGGAAATGGTAGAGAATATTATTCTTTTTTTAGAAGGAAAAACCGATTTATTAGTCAATATCTTAAAGGAAAAAATGTTTAAAGCATCTGAGGCTCTGGATTTTGAAACCGCTGCGGAAATTAAAGAAAAATTAATTTCTATAGAAAAAGTAAGGCAAAAACAACATGTGGTAACAATGGATTTAAAGAATAAAGATATAATTGGATATTTTTCTTTTGAGAATATTATTTGCCTGATGGTTTTGTTTGTGCGAGAAGGAAAACTTATTGAAAGGCGGCCATTTATTTTTAACGATTCCTATCAAAATGAACCAGGTGAAGTAATTTCTTCTTTTATAAAACAATTTTATGATGACATGAAAACTATACCGGAAGAAATTATATTGCCTGAAAATATTGAGGATAAAGATGTAGTGGAAGAATGGCTTTGCTTTAAAAAGGGAGCCAAGGTAAAAATTGTCATAGCCGGTGAAAATAGTGAAGAAGACTTTAAATTGATTAGCTTAGCTTTGGAAAATGCTAAGGAGTACGTTATGCAAAAAAGATTGTGGGAAAAAAAGGAAGAGTGTAACGTATTGGAAGAACTTAAACAGAAACTATCATTGCAAAAATTACCCTTTAGAATAGAGGGTTTTGATATCTCAAATACGGGCGGAACGGATTCTGTCGCTTCCATGGTGGTTTTTGAGGGAGGTTTACCCAAAAAGCAGGATTACAGAAGGTTTAAAATTAAAACCGTTGAAGGCCCCAATGATTTTGAAAGTATGAAAGAAGTAATCTACAGGAGGTTTAACAGGGCAAAAAAAGGAGATGAAAAATTCGGGGAAATCCCCGATTTACTTTTAATAGATGGTGGACCCGGTCAATTAAAATACGCAAAAGAAGCCCTGAAAGAACTGGGGTTTAATGAAAAAATTGAGGTAATTTCCATAGCCAAGGAGTTAGAACTTATTTATAAAGATGATAAAGATCCAATAGAACTTCCAAAAACTTCTGAGGCTTTGAAATTGCTACAGCGGATAAGAGATGAAGCTCATCGCTTTGCCGTTACCTTTCATAGAAACATAAGGGCAAAAAGGAATATGGACTCGGTTCTTGATAGTATACCCGGTATCGGTGAAAAAAGAAAAAAAGCCCTTTTACAATCTTTCCCAAGCATAGAAGAAATTAAAAATACAAGCATTGAGGAACTGGCGCGAGTACCCGGTATGAACAAAAAAGCTGCTAAAGCAGTTTACAATTATTTTCACAGTGTCCTCCATTGAGCGTCTTGAATATTTTATATTAAAGAAATCAGCGCTCAAGGGAGGTTTTTAATGTGGATATTTTTAAAACCATTGCGGTGCTTTCTGTTGTAATCGAATCTCTAACAAATACCCTGCTTTTTTTATTGAACATTTTTACAAAACCTTTTAAAATCTGGTCGGAAGAAGAAAAAAGAGGAGTTGTGGCAATATTTCTATCTACTGTAATAACTCTGGGGATTAATCTAAATATATTTGAAATAGCAAACATAAAATTCACATTCCCCGTAATTGGCACAATTTTGACCGGTCTTTTATTTGCGAGGGGAGCAAATGTTATTAAAGATATATTTGATATTATCTATTATACAAAGGTAGAAAAGAAAACTTTGAAATACGAAAAAAAAGAATAAAGAAACTAATAACATAGAGGGGAGGTATGTTTTACTTCTCCCCTTTTTATTTTGGCTTTAAAAAACTTCATTATTTTTCCGCGACACAAAATCTACCACGAATGGTATAATAGTTGCATATTATGTTGGAAAAGAGGTGATTAATTTGTGAAAAAAAAGCTAATAGAATTAATTGAAAAAGAAGATAAAAAAAATCCTTACACGGATGAACAACTTTCTAAACTATTGGGTATGAGAAGGGATGAGGTAACGGTTCTAAGAGGAGAATTAAACATACCCGATTCGAGGGAAAGAAGAAAGCCGTATTTATTGCAGGAAATTAAACAGATTTTAATCCACAATGAAAATATTTCAAACAGAGAACTTACCAGGGTGCTCAGGGATAGGGGTTACGATGTATCGAGATTTCTGATATCCAAAATAAGGCAGGAAATGAAAGGCATTTTGACCGAGCCTTCGGATAAGAAAGAAAAGGAAGAAATTAAAAAGCCTGCAGAAAAAAACAAAGTTGTATCGGGATTTGAGAGAATCATAGGGTATGATGGAAGTTTAAAGCCACAGGTAGAGCAGGCCAAAGCTGCGGTTTTATACCCTCCTTACGGATTGCACACCCTTATCTTAGGGGAAACCGGGGTGGGAAAAACGAGTTTGGCCGAGGCCATGTATCAATATGCGGTAGAAGTAGGAAGACTTTCAAAGAATGCTCCTTTTGTAGTCTTTAATTGTGCTGATTATGCGGAAAACCCCCAGCTTTTACTTTCACAGCTTTTTGGCCATGTAAGGGGGGCTTTTACCGGAGCCGATGCTGCAAAGGAAGGACTTGTAGAAAAAGCTAATGGGGGAATTCTTTTTTTGGATGAGGTTCACAGACTGCCGCCGGAAGGTCAGGAAATTTTATATTACCTTATCGATAAAGGAAAATTCAGGAGGCTCGGAGAAACCGAGACTACAAGGCAGGTAAACGTAATGATTATTGCTGCCACTACGGAAGATGTAGAATCTAACCTTCTCTTAACCTTTCGAAGAAGAATCCCAATGGTAATAGAACTTCCACCGTTAAACACAAGGCCAATTGGTGAAAGGTTTGAAATAATCCGGGATTTTTTCAAGAGGGAAGCCGATAAAATAGGAGCAAAAATAAAAGTAAAAAAAGAAGCATTGAGAGCTTTATTAATTTATGAATGTCCTGGAAACATAGGTCAATTAAGGAGCGATATACAGGTAGCCTGTGCCCGGGGATTTTTGACATATATAGGGAATCACGGCAATTTTATTGAAATAGACCTTATTGACCTTCCGGTGCATGCAAGAAGAGGCCTGTTGAAGGTGACAAATAGGACTCCAGAAATTGAAAATATTGTTTCCAAGGATTTGATTGTACTACCGGGAGAAAGTGACGAAAAATTTTCTGTTAAAGAGGACCTTTACGTTTTTCCGGAAGAAATATATGAGTACATTGAAGAAAAATACCGGGAATTAAAAAAGGAAGGTTTGAGCCAGGAGGTAATAAACCGGGTAATCGGAGGAGAATTGGAGGTAAAATTTCAGGAAATTTTAAGACAATTCGAGACCAGGAAAAAAACTTTTGAGAAGCATGAACTGGCAGAAATTGTAGGAGAGGAAGTAGCCAAGCTTTCCGAAAATATGGTTAAAATAGCTGAAAGAAAACTGGGTAAGATTGATAAATATCTTTACTATTGCCTTTCAGTTCATTTAGCAGCTACTTTAGAACGAATAAAAAAAGGCAAACCAATTATTAATCCTCAGTTAGAAAAAATTAAAAAGGATTATAAACTGGAGTATAAGATAGCTAAGGAAATGGCAAAGTTAACAAAACAACATATGGATTTTGAACTGCCGGAAGATGAAATAGGTTTTATCGCTATGTATTTAAGGACTATTACCCATCCCCATGATAATGTAAAAAAAGGGAGGGTTGGAGTAGTCGTTTTAACTCACGGTCATGTGGCAAAAGGCATGGTAGAAGTTGCAAATAAACTTTTAGGTGTGGATCATGCGGTAGGGATTGAAATGTCTTTGGATGAAAAACCGGCAGTGGTTCTGGAAAGGGCTATCGAAGTGGTTAAAAAAGTGGATGAAGGGAAAGGCGTACTATTGTTGGTTGATATGGGCTCTCTAATTACTTTTGGTGAGATAATTACCAAGAGGACGGGAATTCCTACCAGGACTATTGGCCGGGTGGATACTATTATGGTTCTGGAGGCTGTAAGAAAGGCAATAATACCCGATACATCCCTGGAAGAAATTGCAGAAAGCCTGGATAAGAACGACATTAGTTTTGGTAGGATTTACACCAAAGAAGACAGGATAAGTGCCCCCAGGGCAATCGTCACCCTGTGCCTTACGGGTGAAGGAGCCGCTTTACGAATGAAGAGGTTAATAGAAAAAAAGCTAGAAAATACCGGAGAAATTTACGAGATAATACCCCTTGGTTTAACTAATGGAGAAGATGCGAAATTAAAAATTATAGAACTTCAAAGTATAAAAAATATTGTAGCTGTGGTTGGGACTATAGACCCTCAAATTCCGGAAATACCTTTTATCTCTATAGAAGAAATCTTGGATGGCAGAGCCTTTTACAGGATAAGCAAATACCTCGGCATAAATTGTGATAAAAAAATAGAAGGAGCAAATAGTGGAATTTTCAGTGAAATGATCGATGAGGGCTTAATTTTAATTAATCCGGACTTTAATTCAAAAGAAGAAGTGCTGGAAGGACTTTTTAAAGTTCTTTTTGAAAAGCAGTATGTAAATGAAAGGTTTTTATTTGATGTTTATAAACGAGAGGTAATCGGCAAAACGCTTTTGCAGAGCGGAGCAGCTATTCCCCACGGTTTGCCGGAAAACGTTATCACACCGAAGATCGCTATGGCGATACTAAAAGAACCTGTAGAGTGGGAAAACGATAAATTTGCGGATTTCGTATTTATGCTGGCATTAAAAGAAGGTAACAAAGATCAATTTTTAAAGCTTTTTAATATGATTAAAGAAAGGGAATTCCTGAAAAAACTAAAAACTTATAATGAAGCTGAGACAATAAAAAATGTATTTTTTGAGTCTTTAATTATTTAAACAAAATATGTCATCGATGGCATGTGGTTTGCAAATAAATTATTAACAACACTGAACAATCAACCGGTTCACAAAACTTTTTAGGAGGCATTAAAATGGACGGGAAAATTACGCTGGAAAAGAATCTTATTTTTATTGGACTTGATGTAAAGGATAAATTGGAAGCTATAAGTCAGATGGCTACAAAATTAGAAGATTATGGATACGTAAATAATGAATATAAAAATGCAGTAATTGAGAGGGAAAAGGTTTTCCCCACAGGACTTCCTACAAAAGGAGTGGGTGTGGCTATTCCTCATACGGATATTAAATACGTAAATAAATCGGCCATTGCGATAGGTGTATTAAAAAATCCTGTACTATTTAACGTAATGGGAAATCCCGAGGAAAATGTGGAAGTAAAATTGATATTTATGCTGGCACTAAAGGAGCCTAAATTGCAGGTAAATACGTTAAGAGATCTGGTAGAAATTTTTCAGGATGAAAACTTATTAGCTGAAATTGTTAATAGTGATAGTGAAGAGAAAATTATAGGAATAATTTCTAAATCCTTTGTAAAAAGTGAAAGTGCATAATTTAGAAGGGAGGTGAAAATTTGGACACAAAAAGGATAGTCGTTGCTTGCGGCACTGGAATTGCAACTTCAACGGTTGTTGCGGACAAAATTGCTGAAGCTTGCAAAAAGGAAGGATTAAAGGTAGATATTGTTCAGTGTAAAGTTACCGAGTTAAAAAGTTATGCGGATGGAGCAGATGTAATTGTTAGCACTACTATTGTAAAAGATAAATTCAATGTTCCCGTGATAAACGGCCTTTCCCTTATCACGGGGATTGGTGAAGAGGCGGTATTAAAACAGGTGGTGGAAGCTTTAAAAAAATAAGGAGGAAAGTATATGAGTATTATTAAATTTATTCTTGACCTCGGTGCGGTGGTAATGCTTCCTATTATAATTTTTATCCTTGCCGTTATCCTGGGAGAAAAACCCGGTAAAGCCTTCCGCGCCGGTGTAACCATAGGAATAGGCTTTATAGGAATTAATCTGGTAATAGGTCTACTTGTTAACAACTTGGGGCCTGCAGCAAAAGCAATGGTAGAAAACATGGGGATTAAATTGAACGTGATTGATGTAGGATGGCCAGCAGCTGCCGCAATTGCTTTTGCGTCTCAGGTAGGTGCTTTTGTAATACCCATAGGTCTTGCAGTGAACATCCTGATGCTGGCATTTGGTTTGACGAAAACAGTAAACGTAGATCTCTGGAACTTCTGGCATTTTGCTTTCACCGGTGCTCTGGTTGCTGCTGCAACAAAAAGCTTAACCCTTGGAATGGTAGCTGCTGCTATAAATGCTGCTATAGTTTTAAAACTGGGAGATTGGACTGCACCTATGATACAGGAATTCTACGGAATTCCCGGCATATCATTGCCTCACGGATTTTCAGCAGCCTATGTCCCGATAGCTATTCCATTAAACAAATTAATGGATAAAATCCCCGGGATAAATAAAATTGAAGCAAATCCGGATGAGATTAGCAAAAAATTCGGGGTTTTTGGGGAACCGGTAATAATGGGTCTTATATTAGGTATTATCTTAGGGTTACTTGCCAAATACGATGCAAAAGCCACTCTTAACTTAGGAATGTCTATGGCCGGTGTAATGTTTTTAATGCCCCGTATGGTAAAGATCTTAATGGAAGGCTTAATACCCGTATCGGAAGCAGCAAAAAATTTTATGCAGAAACGTTTTGCCGGAAAAGAATTTTATATAGGTCTTGACTCTGCAGTATCCATAGGTCACCCTGCTGCGATTGCAACGGCTTTAATTCTTGTTCCAATTACTATTTTGCTTGCAGTAATTATTCCCGGCAACAGGGTATTGCCTTTTGGCGATCTTGCTACAATACCTTTCATGGTAGCCATGGTGGCTCCTATTTGCAAAGGTAATGTTTTTAGGTCTGTCATTATAGGCGCTATTGTTATAGCAGTAGGCTTATTGATTGCCACAAATGTATCGCCATTGCATACACAGGCTGCAATAGATGCTTCCTTCCAATTCCCTGAAGGAGCTTCGATGATTTCCAGCATCTGCGACGGAGCAAACCCGCTTACATGGATATTACTTCAGATTATGAAGATATTTGGTTAATACTTGGTATGTTTAGGGGCAACTTTGCGTTGCCCCTTTTTCTTTGAATAAATTGCATATAAAAGAAAAATATAGTATATTAGTGTAAGTAATTGAAAGTATAAAATTTTAAGACCAATGGTTAGGAGTGAATTAAATGCTGAACAACGAAAAAATAGAAGAATTATGCAATATCTCAAAAAGAGTTAGAAAAAATATCATTGAAATGATTACCGAAGCAGGTTCAGGACATCCGGGCGGTTCTCTTTCATGTGCGGATATATTAGTAGCATTATATTTTCACGTCATGAAAGTAGATCCCCAAAACCCGGGATGGGAAGATAGGGATAGATTCGTCCTATCGAAGGGACATGCTGCGCCTGCAATTTATGCGGTTCTTGCAGAAAAGGGGTTTTTCCCGGTAGATGAGCTAAAAACTTTAAGAAAAGTAGATTCCAGGCTCCAGGGGCACCCGGATATGAAGAAGACTCCCGGGATTGATATGACAACGGGATCCTTAGGGCAGGGTATTTCCGCAGCGGTAGGTATGGCTCTTGCTGGGAAACTGGATAAAAAAGATTACAGGGTTTATGCCGTGCTTGGAGATGGTGAATTGCAGGAAGGCCAGGTATGGGAAGCTGCTATGGCCGCCGCTCATTATAAATTAGACAATTTAACGATTTTTTTGGATCATAATCATCTACAAATCGATGGCACGGTAAAAGAGGTTTTGAGTCCCGAAGACGTTGGCGAAAAGTTTAAAGCTTTTAACTGGAATGTAATCAATATAAACGGTCATGACTTTTACCAAATAATTGATGCAGTAGAAAAAGCAAAAAAAATTAAAGAAAAACCCACGGCTATCATTGCGGAAACTATAAAGGGTAAAGGGGTACCTTTTATGGAAAATCAAGTGGATTGGCACGGTAAAGCTCCATCTAAGGAACAGGCAAAAGAAGCTTTAAACTACCTTAATTAATATTCTCAGGCTAATTTCTAATTGACCGCATAATTTTATATAATTTTCGTGCTAAAATAATTTGTTGGAGGTATAAAAAATGCCAAAGATTGCTACAAGAGAAGCTTATGGAGAAGCCCTAACTGAAATTGGTGAAAAAATAAAGGAAATCGTAGTTTTAGACGCGGATTTGTCCAAATCTACTAAAACCAGCGTATTTGCAAAAAAATTCCCCGAAAGGTTTTTCAATATTGGTATTGCAGAGCAAAATTTAATGGGAATAGCGGCAGGACTTGCTACCTGTGGCAAAATTCCTTTTGCCAGTACTTTTGCAGTTTTTGCTACAGGAAGGGCTTTTGAACAGATAAGAAACTCTATTTGTTATCCCAAATTGAACGTAAAAATTGCCGCTTCCCATGCGGGTCTTACGGTAGGAGAGGATGGCGCCACCCACCAGTCCATCGAAGATATAGCATTGATGAGAACTTTACCTAATATGGTTGTTATTAATCCTGCCGATGCGGTTGAAACAAAAAAAGCAATTTATGCTGCAGCTATGTACAATGGTCCGGTATATATAAGGCTGGGAAGGCATCCCGTCGATGTGATATTTGATGAAAGCTATGAATTTCAGCTGGGAAAAGGAATAGTGCTAAGGGAAGGCAAGGATGTGGCAATTATTGCAACAGGAGTTATGGTAGCGGAAGCACTAAAAGCTCATGAGGAACTCAAAAAGGAAAATATTCATGCCATGGTTGTAAATATTTCCACAATTAAACCTATTGATAAGGAATTATTACTTAAAGCTGCTGACTGCAAAGCTGTAATTACCGTAGAAGAGCATACTATCTACGGGGGATTGGGCAGTGCAGTAACGGAAGTACTTTCGGAAGAAAAACCTGTATTAGTAAAGAGGATCGGAATCGAGGATACTTTTGGGGAATCGGGAAAACCCGAAGAGTTGCTTAAAAAATACGGGTTAACGGTTGAAAGGATTGTATGCGAAGCAAAGAAGATACTGGGAATAAAAGGATAGTTATTTTTTAAAATAATTTTTAAGATTAATAAATTATAAAAAGAGGTGGTATAATGAAATTTTTCCTGGATACGGCAAATATTAATGAAATAAAAGAAGCGGTTTCTCTGGGTGTTATTTGTGGAGTTACCACGAATCCTACGCTTATCGCAAAAGAAGGAAGAGATTTCCAGAAAACGATTATCGAAATAACAAAACTGGTTGATGGTCCGATAAGCGCTGAAGTAATTAGCCTTGATGCCGAGGGAATGGTGAAAGAAGCCTTAGAAATATCCTCATGGCATCCGAATATTGTCATAAAAATTCCCATGACCTGGGAAGGTTTAAAAGCGGTGAAAGAATTGAGCAAAAAAAACGTAAAAACTAATGTTACATTGATATTCTCCCCAAATCAAGCGCTTCTTGCTGCAAGAGCAGGTGCTACTTATGTAAGTCCCTTCGTAGGAAGATTTACCGATATTTCCCAGGACGGTATTGCCCTTATCACGGATATAGCGGATATTTTTAGCCTACACGATATAAAAACAGAAATAATAGCGGCGAGTATAAGGACGCCAATGGATGTGATAAATGCTGCAAAGGCAGGAGCTGACATTGCTACCATACCTTACAAGGTATTAGAACAAATGATAAAACATCCCATGACCGATTTGGGGATAAAAAAATTTTTGGAGGACTGGGAAAAAGTACCGAAAAAATAAAAGCAGGGTATCACCCTGCTTTAATTATTTCTTTTTCTTTTTGTTTTCAGGCCCGCGCTCAGGATCTACGAAATTTTGTGCTCCTCTAACACGGTTTAGATCTTCTTTCCTTACAGCAAATTCTTCACCGATTTCTTCCTTTACTTTCTCTCGCTGGGCTTCCTTTTTGTTTTTGTTCTTATCCATTATTTCTGCCTCCTATGAAAAAATTTTTCTTTTTTTAATATGTATCATTTTTTACTTTTTATAACTTCATCATGAAAATTTGATATAATATTGTTGTAAATGAACTAAATATTTTTATAATAATAATTAAGAGGAATTATCAGACAAGGAGGAATTTTAATGAAAATTATAGTGCTGGGAGCCGGACTTGTAGGAAGTTTAATAGCAAGGGATTTATCCAGGGATTTTGATGTAACCGTAGCAGATAGAAGTGAAGAAGCTCTGAAAAGAATTAATGAATTGGCCGGGGTAGGCACACTTCAAATTGATTTTTCGAAAGAAAATGCAATTAAAGAAACGGTAAAAGATTTTGATCTGGTAGTGGGTGCGGTACCGGGTTTTTTAGGTTTTAATATGTTAAAACAGGTTATAGAAGCTAAAAAGAATATAGTGGATATTTCCTTTGCTCCTGAAGATTGTATTGTACTGGATGATCTTGCAAAGGAGAATAATGTCACCGCTGTCATTGATTGCGGTGTGGCCCCGGGTATGAGCAATATATTAATTGGCCATGTGACAAAAATGCTGGATGAAACTCAATATTGCGAAATACTGGTAGGCGGATTACCACAGTCAAGGTACTGGCCTTACGAGTACAAACTGGTTTTTTCGCCTTTGGATACCATTGATGAGTATATGAGGCCGGCAAGAATGAAAATTAACGGGGAAATAGTGGAAAAGCCTGCTCTTTCGGAGATAGAACTTGTAGATTTTCCTCCGATTGGCACCTTGGAAGCTTTTAATACTGACGGTCTGCGTTCACTTTTATACACCTTGAACATTCCCAATATGAAAGAAAAAACTTTAAGGTACCCCGGCCATGCAGAAAAAATGAAAATGTTAAGAGAAACAGGATTTTTTGCGAATGATCCAGTTGAAGTAAATGGAGTAAAAGTAAAACCAATTGAATTAACGGCTAAATTGTTGTTCCCGATGTGGAAGTTAAAGGATGGGGAGAAAGATTTTACAATTATGAGGGTTACCGTAAAAGGTAAGAAAGATGGGGAAATGATATCTTACATATATGACCTGGTGGATTACTTTGATGATGTGATGAAGGTCACTTCTATGGCAAGAACTACTGGATATACTTGTTCGGTTGTTGTAAGGTTACTTGCAAAGGGATTATACGATAAAAAAGGTGTATGTCCTCCCGAGTATTTGGGAATGGAGGACCGGGTTTTTGAGGAAATACTAAAGGGTTTAAGAGAAAAAGGTGTCATTTATAATGAAAGTATAGTAAAATCATGAAAAAATGCTCTTTATAACTTGCCCTTAAATAGGGCATTTTGTTTTAATAAAAGCAAAAATTTTGTAAAATTGACTGTATAAAAATGGCTTTTTATAATAAAATTAACAAAAGGAAGCGGAAAAGATATAAACCTTATAAATGCGAGGAGGTTTTTTATGGTCAAGTATGAGGTAATGGTTAACAGAATAGGTGAGCTGGTAGTGGAATATCTTAAACAAAAGGTATTAATTATTTTTGATGAAGATTGTCCTTTAGAACTAAAAGAAATATCAATCACTCATACGAAATCTGAACTCAAAAAAGATATTTCTGCAGGTGATACCATATATTTCAAGGAAGTACCCTATAAAGTTACCGCGGTGGGAGAACAGGCAAACAATAATATCAGAAAAATCGGTCACTGTGTTTTCAAGTTTGACGGCAGCAGTACACCGGAACTTCCGGGATACATCCATTTAGAGGATAAATTTTTACCGAACATTTTTCTGGGAGATAAAATACGTGTAGAAGGCGAATAAAGGAAGGAGAGTTCAATGCTGAATTTAAAGCAGAAGCTTTTGAAATTGGAGGAAGAGGGGAAAAAGATTAGAGTAGGTATAGTGGGAGCAGGGCAAATGGGGAGAGGACTTGTCTCCCAGCTTTGTTTTTTGAAAGGCATGGTAGCTTCCTGTGTATGCGATCACGATTTAAACGAAGCCAGGTTAGCTTATATTTTGGCCGGTGTAAAAGAGGAAGATATAAAATTTGCTTCCAATGAAAAAGAATTGGATTCTATAGTAAATCGCGGTTATTTTGCCATCACTGATGATTACACCCACATAACCGGTTCTAATTCAATAGATGTGGTCGTTGATGCTACGGGCGTAACGGAAGCGGGTGCCAATATCGCCTTTAATTCAATAAATAACGGGAAACATGTGGTTATGTTGAATGTGGAAACGGATGTGACGGTGGGAGCAATTTTAAAAAAAATGGCGGATAGAGCCGATGTGGTTTATACGGTATCTGCGGGAGATGAACCGGGTGCAATTAAAGAGCTTTATGATTTTGCAGATGCTATGGGGTTTGAAATAATAGCTGCAGGTAAGGGGAAAAATAATCCTTTAAATCGCGATGCAACTCCCGGAGATATGGACATAATTAAAAAAGCTGAAAAATTTAACATGAATCCTAAAATGCTCACTTCTTTTGTAGATGGTACAAAGACAATGGTAGAATTAACAGCGGTTTCTAATGCTACAGGCCTTCTGCCAACAAAAAGGGGGTTAATTGGGCCGGAAGGAAAAGTGGAAGATTTGCCCGATATATTTTCACTGAAGGAACAGGGAGGCATTCTTGAAAAAACCGGTGTAGTAGAATTTGTAAAAGGCATAGCCCCCGGCGTTTTTGTAGTAGTTTCTACCGGGTCTAAGATAATTAAGGAAGAGTTGGAATACCTTTCTATGGGTAAAGGGCCAAATTACGTTTTTTACAGGCCTTATCACCTTACCAGTTTGGAAACTCCCATTTCCATAGCCAGGGCCTATTTTTACAAAGAACCTACCATAGCACCAAGGGGAAAACCAGTTTCCGAAACGATAACGGTTGCAAAAAAAGATTTGAAAAAAGGTGAAAGGTTGGATGGGATTGGAGGCTATACTATTTACGGCCTTATTGACACCTGTGAAAATGCAAAAAAGGAAAGGGCTCTGCCCATAGGTCTTGTAAATAAAAACACGGTATTAAAAAAAGATGTAAAAAAGGGAAGTGTTATAACCTACGATGATGTGGAGCTTGATGAGAACTCGACAATACTTAATTTGAGAAGGCTGCAGGAAAAAATTTTTAAATAGTAGCTTATGTATTTATTAATTTATATACCCCTCAACGGGGTATTTTTTTTATAAAAAATTTTTTCGTGAAAAAGAAGGTAAATAAAAAAATATATAGAATAATATATTATATAAAAAATTTCATCAATGAAAAATTTTGCATATTTGATTTTTAATGATAAATTTTTTAAAAAGAGGCGGTCATATGATATGGAATGATATGGAACGTTTATTATCAAAAATTGCTACTTTGTACTACATAGAAGGAAAAACTCAAAAGGAAATTGCAGAACAACTTAATCTATCTCCATCTAAGGTATTTAGGATTTTAAATGAAGCAAAAACCATGGGGATAGTGCAGATCAGTATTAAACAACCTATAGTATCCTGTAACAGTCTTGAGCTCGAATTTGAAAGAAGATTCGGATTAAAAGAGGCAATTATAGTTAATGTAGAACAAGAGGATAAAGATAATTTGTTATCTTTACTTGGACAAGCAGCCTGCGATTATTTAAAGAGAATAGTTACTCCTGCGGATATAATCGGGATTTCGTGGGGGCAAACTCTCTATGAAATGGTAAAACAATTGCAACCCTTTGGAGTGGAAGGGACAAAAATAGTGCAATTAGTTGGGGGAATAAATAATGGGCAGGAAAATATTGAAGCGGTGGAACTTGCGAAAAGATTAAGTCAGGTTTTTAACAGTTCTCCTGTATTATTTTATTGTCCTGCGGTTGTGGCAAATCCTGAAGTAAAAAAAGGACTTTTACTTGATAATAATATAAAGAATGTCTTAGAGATGAGTAAAAATGCGACCATTGCACTTGTAGGCATTGGTACTATGGAAAAAGAATCTCTATTGTTCAAAAAAGGACACCTTTCAAGCAGCTGGCATTCGGAATTGTTAAAAAGAAATGCGGTTGGCGATGTGTGTATGCATTTTTTTAAACTGGATGGAACCCCCTGCAATGAAGATCTTGACGATTTAATTGTAGGTATAGAACTTGAGGATCTAAAAAAAATAAGGACAGTTATATGTATCGCAGGTGGAATCAACAAAGCAGAAGCTATTTTAGGGGCATTAAAGGCCAAAATACCAAAGGTTCTTGTTACTGATAAAATGACTGCCGAAAAAATTTTAGAGATTGAGGCAAAAGGAGGTGGGCAATAACTTTTTAATATCTTAAATTATCAAAAAAGGAGGACAAAAAATACAATGAGGAAAAATTCAAAATGGATTAAAGTTCTTGCGTTTACAACGGTTTTGATTTTTTTAATGGGTATTTTTTCAGGATGCGGTTCAAAACAAGCAAAAGATGATGTAATAAAGATAGGATATGTCGGTGCATTATCGGGTGATACAGCTGTATGGGGTCAAGCAGGATTAAATGGTATGAAATTGGCTGCAAAAGAAATAAATGAAAAAGGCGGTATACTGGGCAAAAAAGTTGAAATTGTAGGCATGGATGGCAAGGGTAACCCTGTAGATTCGGTTAATGCTTTAAAAAGGCTTATAGATGAAGAAAAGGTTATTGCCGTGGTGGGCACAAACTTTTCCAGCTGTAATATAGCAATGGCTCCTATTGCAGATTCGAAAAAAATTCCTCTTATAGCTACTGCTGCTTCAAATCCCAAAGTTACAGTAGATGAAAACGGAAATCTTCGTCCTTACTCTTTTAGAATAGGTTTTATAGATCCATTCCAAGGAAAAGTACTTGCAAGTTTTGCATTAAATGAACTAAAAGCAAAAACTGCTGCGGTAATAACTGATATAGGTTCAGACTACTCCACAGGTTTAACTGAATTCTTTATAAAACAATTTGAAAAAGATGGTGGAAAAGTTCTTATAAAAGTTGATGCTCACTCGGGTGATAATGATTTTAGGGCTCAATTGAGTAAAATTGCTCCATTAAATCCTGATGTAATTTTAATACCGTGGATATATAAAGATGTAGCATTAATAGCAAATCAGGCAAGGGAACTCGGGATAAAATCAATTTTCCTCGGTGGTGATGGTTGGGACTCAAAGGAACTTTTAACAATGGCAGGACCTGCTTTAGAAGGATGTTATTATACATCACAACCTTCTTTTGCAAATCCCATAACAAAGCCTTTTGCTGAAAGCTACATAAAGGAATACAACATAAATCCGGAAACTGAGGCTTTGTTTGGTAGAGACGGGCTTTACTGGATAAAAGATGCACTTGAAAGAGCAGGGAAAGTGGACCCGGTAGCTCTAAGAGATGCTCTTGAAAATACAAAAGATTTTAAAGGTTTGATGGGTGCAATAAATGTAGATCCAAAAACACATAATCCTGAAAAACCCTGCAGCATTTACAAAGTTTCGGGTGGAAAATTTGAATATGTTGGGGATTTTGCTCCATAACTTAAATAAAGAAAAATGCGAGGGAAAGCCCGTGGCTTTCTCTCGCGAATAAAAAAAGCCATTATGCAGAAAAAGGTGATGGAAAATGTTTTTACAACAATTGGTTAATGGAATTTCTATTGGCGGTATATACGCGTTAATGGCAACGGGATATGCTTTAATATATAGTTTGCTTGGCTTTTCAAACTGGGCACATGGCGATGTTGCAATGCTCGGCGCATATATCGGATTTTTATGTGTTGCCTCTGCTAAACTACCTTTTTATTTATCATGTATTGCAGCGATATTAGGAGCAGGTCTTATTAGTATAATGAATGAGCGATTAGCCTATAGGCAAATTCGCAAGAATAAAGCTCCAACAATGTTTTTAATGATTGCAGCGATGGGTCTGTCTGTTACTTTTCAAAACATGGTAATAGTTTTTATAGGACCTAAATTTAGGACATTTCCTCCTGTAATTCCGGTAAAAGCAATAGCCATAGGAAATATAAAACTCGGAGTTTTAGATTTAATTTCCTTATGTATTGTGTTAATTGCAGTTATTTTATTAGAGTTTTTGATAAATAAAACCAAATTCGGGCTTGCTGTAAGAGCTGCATCTACAAATTTAAACACAGCATCTTTAATGGGTATAAATATAGATTACTATATAGCCCTTGTCTTCTTTTTAGCAGGTTCTTTAGCAGGTGCAGCAGGTGTTCTTTTAGGGCTAAAGTATACTGTATATCCTCAAATGGGGAATGTATCTTTGAAAGCATTTATTGCCTCAGTTTTTGGAGGACTTGGGAGTGTAAGAGGAGCTATAATTGGTGCATTAATTATCGGGATTATGGAAGTTTTTATATCAGGTTTTGTTATTTCTGGATTGAGAGATTTATTTACATTTGGACTTTTAATTGCAATACTTTTATTTAAACCAACGGGGCTTTTTGGCATAGAAGTACAGGATAAAGCTTAAAAAGGTAGGTGTTTAAATGTCAAGCTATTTAGAAGGAATAATTATTTTAGTTGGAATAAATATAATTGCTGTATTGGGCGTCTCGGTATTGACCGGATTTACTAGACTTTTTTCTTTCGGAAATGCAGGGTTTATGGCAGTCGGAGCATATACATCCGCCATCCTAACAACAAAATACCATACTCCTTTTATAATTTCAATATTTGGAGGAATGCTGGTTGCAGCTTTGATAAGTTTTGCTCTGGGGAAACTCACCTTAGGTTTAAAGGGAGATTATTTCCTAATTACAACTTTAGGATTTGGAGAATGCGTAAGAGTTTTGATTGAATTTTTGGATCCTATTACTGGTGGTGCAAGGGGATATGCGGGAATTCCACAAAAAACGGACTTAACTGTTGTTGTAATTGCTGTCATCATTTGCATTATTATTACAAGAAACTTGATTACTTCGAAATACGGGCGAAATATTATGGCAATACGTGAACAAGAATTGGCGGCTGAAGCTGTAGGCATTAATACTACTTATTTTAAACTACTTTCTTTTACTGTTAGTGCGGTTTTTGCAGGACTTGCTGGTGCATTGTTTGCCCACTATTTCATGTTTATTACACCAGGAATGTTTAATCTTGATAAATCAGCTGAGCTTACCATTACTGTAGTCATTGGTGGTTTAGGTAGTATTACAGGCTCAATTATAGCAACGACTATATTAACTTTACTTCCGGAAATTTTACGTGCTGTTGCAAATTACAGAATGCTTTTATACGGAATTTCAGTAGTATTAATAATAATTTTAAAGCCCAATGGTTTGATGGGCTATAAAGAGTTATCTTTTGAAACAATTAAAAGAATAAAAGACTTTATAATGCGCAAACGAAAGGAAGTGATGGCACGTTGAGCCAAGTTTTAGAAATTAATTCTCTTGTGAAAAGGTTTGGCGGAGTATGTGCCATCGATAATTTTAATATAGATATTAAAAAAGGCTCAATTCACGGCCTTATAGGTCCAAATGGGGCGGGGAAAACCACTATTTTTAATCTTATTACCGGTATATACAAACCAGATTCTGGCAAAGTCCTATTTAATAATGAAGATATTACGGGGAAAAAACCATATGAAATTGCAAATTTAGGAATAGGGAGAACATTTCAAAATATTAGGCTTTTTTCACAGCTGAGTGTTTTAGAAAATGTATTAATAGCAGCTCATAAAGATGCAAATTACAATTTATTGACTGCAGTGACTCATTTTGGGCATTTTAAATCGAAAGAAAAACATATTAGGGAAACTTGTTTAGAGTTGCTGAATATTGTTGGTCTCGGTGATAGACTGGTAGAAAAAGCTGGAAATTTACCTTATGGACATCAACGAAAGCTTGAAATTGCAAGAGCTCTTGCATTAAAGCCGAAGCTGCTTTTGTTAGATGAACCTGCTGCGGGTATGAATAAAGAAGAATCTAAAGAATTAGTAGGCTTTATAAAATATGTTTATGAAAAATTTGATTTGACAATTTTAATGATTGAACATCACATGGATGTGGTAATGTCAATTTGCGACGAAATTACCGTGTTAAATTTTGGTAAGACCATTGCAAAAGGTACACCAAAAGAGATACAAAAAGATAAGCAGGTAATTGAGGCTTACCTCGGAGGTGAAAATAAGTCGTGCTAAATGTAATAAATGTAAATGCTGCTTATGGAGGAATTAAAGCGTTACGAGGTGTTAGTCTAGAAGTAAATGAAGGTGAAGTAGTTGCTGTATTGGGCGCTAATGGTGCAGGTAAAACAACTCTTTTAAAGGTAATTTCTTCAGTGATGAAACCTATTTCAGGAGAGGTGCTTTTTTATAATAAGAAAATACCTTCTGTCTCATATCAATCCGTGAAAATGGGTATAATACATGTTCCTGAAGGCAGACAAATTTTTCCTAAACTTACGGTATATGAAAATCTGATGGTTGGCGCATTTTTAAACAAAGACAAGAAAAAGGTGAAAGAGGATTTAGAATGGGTTTATACTCTTTTTCCAAGGCTTAAAGAAAGAGAAAATCAGTATGGGGGTCTTTTGAGCGGAGGAGAACAGCAGATGCTCGCAATAAGCAGGGGATTAATGGGACACCCAAAGCTTTTACTGTTAGATGAACCATCATTGGGCCTTGCGCCTATTATCGTTAATCAAATATTTGACATTCTTAAAGAAATCAGGAAGAAAGGTACTTCAATACTCATTGTAGAACAAAATGCATATAAAGCTTTATCAATTGCCGACAGGGGCTATATTATGTCAACGGGTGTAATTGAAAAATCTGGTACAAGTAAAGAGCTTTTGTCTGATGAAAATTTATTAAAAGCTTATTTAGGAGAATGAAAAGCGAGGGGAAATAATGAATAAACGAAAGCTTAGTGTAGGCATATGGTCTTTTGGAAAAGGTACTGACCGTTACGTTTCCGAGGGCTATAAACCTTATTTTAATTTTTATGAAAGGATCGAGCTTATTTCTACAATACCCGGAATAAGTGCGGTAGAGCTGACCTTTCCGCAGGATATAGACGAACAAAATGCAAAGGAAGTAATGGAATATTTGAACAAAAAAAAACTTGCAATAAGTGTGCTTGGTGTTGAACTTGTCTGCGATAAAGAATGGAAAAATGGATCCTTTTCCTCTACAAATTACGACAGAAGGCAAAAATCCATTCACCTTACCAAGCGTGCTATGGATTTGGCAGAAAAAATTGGGGTAGAAGTGGTAAACCTATGGCTCGGTCAGGATGGTTTTGATTATGTTTTTCAGTGCAAATATAATACGGCTTTTTCATATCTGGTATCTGGGCTAAAAGAATGCGCTCAACACAATAAAAATATTAAATTATCCCTTGAATATAAAAAAAGCGAACCCAAAATGAATTGCCTTGTTAATTCGGGTGGAAAAGCTTTGGCTCTATCTTTACTGACGGGCTGCGAAAATGTTGGAGTTACTCTTGATGTCGGACATGCTTTTAACTGCGGAGAAAATCCTGCAGAAATAGCTTCCATACTCATGGAGTACGAAAAATTATTTCATATACACCTTAATGATAACTATTCTATCACTGATGATGATATGCCTTTAGGTACGGTACATATTCCCCAGTATATAGAATTTTTTTACTGGTTGGAAAAAATGGGGTATAAAGGATGGTATTCATTGGATTTATACCCTTACCGTGATGACCCTTATTCGGCATGTGAGGTTTCTTTAGATTTTATGGATAAAACCATTAGGGTTGCAGAAAAACTTTGTAAAGAGAACATTTTTGATTTTAACGATAGTAAACCTCCGAGTCAGATAATTAAGACCTTGCTAAATAATATATTTAACTAAAGGTGGGGAAAAAATGAAAGCAGCAGTTTGGTACGGACACAAAGATATAAGAGTAGAAGATGTCCCAGAACCAAAAATAAAAGATAATATGGTGAAAATTAAAGTGGCTTACGCCGGAATATGCGGAACGGATAAGCATGAATACTTGGGGCCAAATTTTATTCCAGCCCAAAAACCTCATCGACTGACGGGAAGAACAGCGCCTTTAATAATGGGACATGAGTTTACCGGGGAGATTGTAGAAATAGGGCCAGGAGTCAAAGGGTGGAAGATTGGCGAAAGAGTTTCAGCATCTGGAAGCTTAGTTTGTGGCCAGTGCGATTACTGTCAAATAGGGAAATACAATATTTGCGAAAAATTGGGATTTAATGGAGTAAGCGATGACGGTGCTTTTGCCGAGTACATTGTTGTTCCTTCATACCAGCTTATAAGGATACCCGATGAAGTTTCTTTAAGGGATGCGGTTTTGGCAGAGCCTTTAGCATGTGGAATTCATGCATCTAAACTAATAGGAGATTTAAAAGGCAAAAGAATTGTCATAGTTGGCACGGGTATGATTGCTGTGAGCTGTTTGATAGCTGCAAAAGCAAAAGGGGCCGAAAGCATATTGGTAATAGGAAGAAACAGTAAAAAGACAAATTTAATAAAAAAAATAGGTGCTGAATTTATAAGTACAAAAGAAATTGATGTTGTGACATATGTAAAAGAATGGTCAGAAAACAAAATGGCTGATGTGGTTTTTGAATGTGTTGGAACTGATTCAACGTTGGATTTGTCTATAAAAACTGCAAAGAATGCGGGAATTATAATGGTCATGGGGGTTTTTGAGAAAAAACCAATCATAGATATGAATCTCCTTCAAGAAGGCGAAAAAATCATAATGACTTCTCAGGCATATGTAGATGAAATGATAGAGGCTTTGGAATATATAAAGCAAGGTATTGTTCCCTGCGAAGACGTTATTACCTCTGAAATAGCTTTAGAAGAAATTGTTGAAAAAGGTTTTGAAGAAATGGTTACAAATAGTAGCAATCATATAAAGATAATTGTAAAAATATCATAAATTCCATATTCAAGCATATATAAGGAGGAATATTTAAATGGAAATAAAAAGAGCCAGGTTTGGTACAAAAGCTGTCCATGCAGGTCAGCAACCTGATAAAGATACCGGTGCTTTGAATTTACCTATGTTTTTGACAAGTACCTTCGTGTTTACACCTGAAAAAATGGAAAGGTACTTATCGGGTAATAAAGAAGGAATATTTACTTACGGTAGGTCCAGGAACCCCACCCAGAATAGTTTTCAAGAAAAAATTGCCTCTCTTGAAAATGCACCTGCTGCACTTGCAACCAGTTCGGGGATGGCAGCGATCACCCTTGCCATTTTGAGTTTTGTACACCCCGGAGATCATATAATTTCGGTAAAGACCATTTACGGTGGAACGCATGCACTTTTTACAAAAATCTTTAAAGAGTTAAAAATAGAAATAACTTTTGTAGATTCATTAAGCGAAGAAGAGCTTTTAAAATCAAAAAAACCAAATACAAAACTTATTTATATTGAAAGCATATTAAATCCTACACTCGAGGTGCCTGATATTCCAACAGCAGTGGATTTTGCCAAAAAAAATGGCTTAAAAGTAATTGTAGACAATACCTTTACAACTCCTTACCTTTTCAAACCATATGATATTGGTGTTGATATAATTGTTCACAGCACAACAAAGTATATAAACGGCCATGGAGATCATCTCGGAGGAATTATACTCGGAGATAAGGATTATATAGAAAACATTAGAAGTGGGATATATCAGGAATTTGGACCTGTACCCAGCCCGTTTGCATGCTGGCTTGGCTTAAGGGGAGTGAAAACACTTCATTTGAGGATGCGACAGCACTGTGAAAATGCCGATAAATTCGCAAGGTGGTTAAAAGGACATCCTTATGTGGAAGGTGTGGTATATCCGGGACTGGAAGAACATCCCCAGCATGAACTTGCTAAAAAGCTTTTTAAAAATGGTTTTGGCGGGATGGTTAGTTTTATGGTAAAAGGTGGATTAAAGGATGCCCAGAGGGTGATAAACAATTTAAAAATGGCTCATTATGCTGTAAGTTTAGGGGATTTGGATACGCTTGTTCAACATCCGGCTACAATGACTCATGGGAAAATTGCCAAAGAAGAGAGGTTAAAAATGGGAATACCAGACAACATGATACGGGTATCAGTTGGTGTTGAAGAAATAGAAGATATTATAGAGGATTTTGAACAGGCTTTAGAAAAAGCATACAAATAAAATTTATTAAAATAAATGGGTGAAAATATGACAAAAGATTATATCTTAGGAATAGATGCCGGGACTACTAAGATAAAAGCAGGATTATTTGATATTTATGAAAAAATGATAGATGTAGAATCTACTAATTGCAAAGTATCAGTAGGGAAAAATGGAGAAGTTGAAATGAACATGTACGAAACATGGAATGCAGTAATTAAAGTAATAAAAGCTTTATTAGAAAGAAATGAGGGCTTAAAAAATAAAATAATAGGCATTGGGGTTACAGGACAGGGGGATGGTTTTTGGCCATTGGGAAAAGATAAAAAACCTGTATATAATGCGATACTATGGAATGATACTCGGGCAAAGGATATTGTTTTGAAACAGGAAGAAAAGGTAAGAGAAATTTGTTTTAAAAATAATATTATTCCTCTTTTTACTGGTGCAAATACCGCAATATTAAAATGGTTTTTGGAATACTCATCTAAAAATATAGATAATATTAGATATATTCTTCACTGTAAGGACTGGATAAATTATAATTTGACCGGTGAGATTTCTACTGACTATACAGATGCTTCTACCGCTGCTTTTGATATAAAGAAAAGAGAATACTGCGAAGAATATTTTCAAATTTTAGGTATTGAAGATTATTATAAATGTTTTCCTAAGCCAACTCAGTCTCACGAAATAATAGGATTTGTTAACAAATTAGCAAGTGAACAAACTGGTATTGCTGAAGGTGTTCCGGTTATTGCTGGAGCTATTGATGTTTCAGCGGTGGCATATGGAGTAGGTGTTGAAAAAAAGGGGCAGGCTTGTACGATAATAGGTACTACATTATGCAATGAGGTTTTGATCGAAAGTGAGGATGTGGATCTTTATAACGATATAGGTAGTACTTTATGTTATGTTATTCCCGATAAATATTTAAGGGTAATAGCATCTCAAAGTGGAACAACCCTTTTAGAGTGGATAAAAAATTTATTAGGACCAGATATGAATTTTTATGATATAGAAAAAATTATTTCCAATCTGCCTATAGGAAGTGAAGGTGTGGTAATTCATCCTTACCTTTACGGTGAAAGAGCACCATTTAAGGAACCATCAGCCTGCGGGGCAATATTAGGACTGAATGCAAAACATACTAAAGCTAATATATTTAGAGCAGCTTATGAAAGCCTTGCATTTGCCTTTTATGATTGTTATAGTTATATGCCCTATGAAATAAAAGAAATATTTGTAGCAGGTGGAGGTTCAAATAGTATTATTCTTTGCCAAATGTTTTCTGACATGATAAATCTACCTGTTAAAAAAAATTGCAACGAAGAAAACGGTATATTAGGAGTCGTCAAGCTTGTCAAGAAGTCCTTAGGGATTACTGATAAAAACTTTGAAAAAAACAAGGATTTTGAGGTGTTTTATCCAGACTATGGAAACCATCTACAATACAAAAATTCGTTTAATTTGTATAAAATGTTGCAGGTTGAATTGAGAAAATTTTGGGAGCAAAGGCAGGTTTTTAGTTAATATAAAGGAGGGCAAATTATATGCTTTTAGAAAATTTAAGAAAACAGGTGCTTGATGCCGCACTAAATTTAATAAAATATCGATTAGTGACCTTAACTGGAGGTAATGTAAGCGGGAGGGATCCCGAGACAGGCTTAGTAGCGATTACCCCAAGTGGAATGGAATACGAAGGTCTGACCCCTGAAGATATTGTAGTATTAGACCTTAACGGGAATATAGTGGAAGGCAAATGGAAACCTTCGGTAGATACTAAATTTCATATTTATATATATAAAAACAGAAGAGACATAAACAGTGTTATTCATACTCATTCTACCTTTGCAAGCTGCTTTGCAGCGTTAAATGAAGAGATACCCTGTGTTGTAACAACACTTGCCAACGAAGTTGGCGGGAGCGTGCCGGTAGCAAGGTATACTCCTGTTGGGACAGACGAGATGGGGCCTGCTATTTTAGAAGTAATAGGAGATAAGAGAGCTTGCTTACTTGCAAATCACGGTGTAGTGGCTGTTGGCCCTGATGTAAGGCATGCCCTTGTTGCAGCGGTAATGCTTGAAGATGCGGCAAAGGTCTACTTTGCAGCAAGATGCATTGGAAAACCAATTGAGCTTCCAGAATCGGAAGTGATAAAGGCAAAAGAACTATTCTTATATAAATACGGGCAGAAATAATTTTTAGCTGGAGGTTTAATGGATGAAAGCAATAGTTAAATACGAACAAAACGCCGGAAATATTAAACTGATGGATATACCCGAACCTTTTCCAGGAAGAGGGCAGGTAAAAATAAAGGTTATGGCTGCGGGGGTATGCGGGACTGATCTTTTAATATGGAAAGGGATACATAAAACCAATTTGCCATTAGTATTAGGACATGAAGTTTCAGGGATAGTAGTCGAGGTAGGGGAAGGAGTTGAGAATGTAAAAGTTGGGGATAGAGTAACAACTGAAACAACCCTTGCTACCTGTGAAACTTGCGATTACTGTGTAAATAAGGAGTATAATTTGTGTTCTAATAGAAAAGGAATTGGAACACAGGTAAATGGAGGTTTTGCTGAATACGTAATCACACGTCAGGAAAGTATTCATATTCTTCCTGAAAATGTAGATTTTATTTCCGCTGCATTAACCGAACCTTTAGCATGCGGAGTGCATGCTGTGATGGAAAAGTCAAGAGTAAAAGAAAATGATTTAGTAGTTGTTTTCGGGCCAGGAGCAATTGGCCTTTTAACCGCGCAGGTGGCAAAGGCTGTAGGTGCAAAAGTAATTGTTGTTGGAATTTCAAAAGATAAAAGAAGACTGGAGCTTGCAGAAAAACTTGGAATTGACTATGCAATTAATTCTCAGGAAACTGATTTGAAATCTCTTGTTATGGATTTATCAAAAGGTTACGGTGCAGATGTAACATTTGAATGTGCTGGGTCGCAAAAAGCAATTAGCCAGGGTTTAGAAATACTTCGCAAAAAAGGTCAATTTGTCCAGATGGGGCTATTGGAAGATCCTTCAGCGGTATTCAATACAGATTATATAGTCCATAGAGAACTTGAGATAATAGGAAGCAGAAGTCAAAAGCCTTCATCATGGCCAAAAGCTTTAAAATTATTATCGGAAAAAAAGGTCAATACAAGAAAATTAGTAACCAAAATATTACCTTTAGAAGAATGGGAGAATGCTTTTGAAAGTTCTTTAAATGGTGAAGAAGTAAAAATTGTTCTATATGCAGGTCAAATACCTGAATAATTATGATAATAATAATGTTATCAGAAAAGGAGAACTATAATGGATTGTTTGGAGTTTAATAAACAAAAGATTTTAGATGAGATGTATAAAAGAGGTTACTTTTACGAGGGAAAGTATAGGGGATGCTCTCAAGCAGTAATAGCTGCTATCAGGGAATTTTTCGAAATTGACGATTTGGTTTTTAAATGCGCCAGCGGATTTTCGGGAGGTATAGCAGACCAAGCAAAAGGAACGTGCGGTGCATTTAGCGGTTGTGTAATGGTTATTTCATACTTTTTTGGGCGAAGTTTTGAAGAATACGGTATAAGCGGTTCAAAATTTAAATACAGAAGTTTAATAAAACAAATTAGGGAACGTTTTGAAGAGGAATTCGGCGGTGAAACATGCCCATTAGTTCAGACAAAGGTTTTTGGGAAGTACTATAATTTTAGCAAGCCTGATGAAAAAGAGAAATTTGAGGAAGCGGGAGCACATAAAGATAAATGTACACATGTTGTGGGGCTTGCAGCTATGTGGCTTGCTGATGTTTTAATAAGAGAGGGTATTTTACCTAAAAATATATAAAATTAAGTGGCTAATGCCACTTATATTTTTAAAATGTAAAATTACAAAAGGCATAAATTGTGGAATAAATTGTTGAAAATGTGTCGGATATTTACTGTTATTTAAATGATTTAATTGATGGCATGTTTATTGCATTATATAACATTATTGATAAATTAGTTGTCAAAAAATGATTGGGGTGATGTATAAAATGGAGCTTACTAAAGAAAAAAGGCTATGGATGTATAAAAAAATGTATGAAGTTAGGTTGTTTGAACAGGAAGTTGATAGACTCTTCAAAGCCAATATGATTTGGGGTACATGTCATTTATCTGTAGGTGAGGAAGCAACGGCAGTAGGATCTATAGCTGCTATAAGAGAAGATGATATGATTACAAGTACTCATCGGGGACATGGACATTGTATAGCAAAGGGCGGGAAACTCCCTTTAATGTTTGCGGAGCTTTTGGGAAAGGAAACGGGCTATTGCAAAGGTAGAGGCGGTTCCATGCATATAGCCGATATAGAATCGGGTAATTTAGGTGCAAATGGTATAGTAGGAGGAGGTATTCCTATAGCTACGGGTGCAGCCCTTGCATCAAAGCTGAAGGGAGATAATAAAGTTACTCTTTGTTTCTTTGGAGATGGTGCTAATAATCAGGGAGTTTTCCATGAATCATTAAATATGGCATCTTTGTGGAAACTTCCTGTTGTTTATATTTGCGAAAATAATGTATACGGTATGTCTCTACACGTAGGAAAATCAACGGCAGTAGCAAATATTGCCGATAGAGCCTCCGCTTATAGTATGCCCGGGGTAATAGTTGACGGAAATGACGTGGAAGCTGTATATTTTGCGGTAAAAGAGGCGGTGGAAAGGGCAAGAAGGGGAGAAGGGCCTACCCTTATTGAAGCAAAAACTTATAGATGGCTGGGACATTCAAAAAGCGATGCAAATCTTTACAGAACGAGAGAAGAAATTGAATCATGGAAACTAAAGTGCCCGATTAAAAGATATAGAGAAAAGTTAATATCTGAAAATATTGCTACGGCTGATGAACTCGATGAAATAGAAAATAAAGTTAAAAAAGAAATAGAAGAGGCATTAAAGTTTGCAATGGAAAGCCCTGAGCCCTCCGTAGCTGATATAGAATTAGATGTATATGCATAAATATTGTAAAAAGAGGTGTAAAAAATGGCTGAAAAACTTTATATAGAAGCACTAAGAGAAGGTTTAAGGGAAGAAATGTTAAGGGATAGTTCGGTTTTTCTAATTGGAGAAGATATAGGGGTTTATGGGGGAGCCTTTGGTGTGACAAAAGGGCTTGTTCAGGAATTTGGTGAAAAAAGGGTTATAGATACCCCTATATCTGAAACTGCAATTACCGGAATAGGAGTAGGAGCTGCTCTATGTGGCATGAGGCCGGTAGTGGAGATTATGTTTTCTGATTTTACCACGCTTGCGATGGAGCAGCTGGTAAATCAGGGTGCTAAGATTAGGTACATGTTTGGAGGAAAGGCAAAGGTACCTATGGTATTAAGAACCCCTATGGGTTCGGGTACTGGAGCTGCTGCACAGCATTCTCAAAGCTTCCCTGCTGTTTTTGCTCATTTTCCGGGATTAAAAGTGGTAATGCCTTCTACTCCATATGATGTAAAGGGTTTAATAAAAGCTGCAATACGCGATGATAACCCGGTGGTATTTTTTGAACACAAACTACTTTACAGGGTAAAAGGCGAGGTACCTGAAGGAGATTACGTGCTTCCGTTAGGGAAGGCAGATATAAAAAGAAAGGGTAATGATGTAACCATTATTGCGGGTTCAATAATGGTAATAAAAGCTCTGGAGGCAGCTAAAGAACTTGAAAAGGAAGGAATTGATGTTGAAATTATAGACCCCGTTACAATTAAGCCGTTAGACATGGAAACTATTGTAAAATCTGTAAAAAAGACAGGAAGGGTTTTAATTGTTGAAGACGATCCTAAAAGCTTCGGATGGGGTGCGGAGGTAGCAGCAGGTATTGTTGAAAGCGAAGCTTTCGATTATTTGGATGCTCCTGTAAAAAGGCTTGCAGGAAGAGATATACCCATACCTTACAACCCGAATTTAGAAAGACATGCGGTACCTCAGATAGAAGATATATTAAAGGGAGTAAAGCAAATTTTACGTTAGGAGGAAGGAAAATGGCCTTTGAAGTTAAAATGCCCAAGCTTGGCACTACCATGACCGAAGGTACAATAATAAGATGGATTAAAAAAGAAGGAGAAAGAGTAGAAAAAGGAGAACCTCTCCTTGAAATTCAAACAGATAAAGTAAATTTGGAAGAAGAATGCCCGGAAAGCGGTATATTGAAAAAAATCGTATATTTGGAAGGACAAGTTGTTGAAGTAGGAAAAACCATTGCTATTATAACAAAAGAAGGAGAAGAATATAATGACGTTGGCAAGCCGGAAGAAATAATGGAGAAAAAACAAGAAGTAACAGGTGAAATTAGAGGAAATACGGAAGAAAAGAAAAATGCTGAAAGTGAAACTGAGAAGGTAAAGGCTTCGCCTGCGGCAAAAAGATTAGCAAGGGAAAATAATATAGACATAAAAGATGTTAATCCTACTGGTCCTGATGGAAGAATTGTAGAAAAGGATGTAATAAATTACATTAACAAAACAAAAGTAACGCCGGTAGCAAAGAAAATTGCTGAAGAAAAAGGTATAGACCTTTCTACAATTACAAAACAAGAAGGTATGAGAATTACAAAAGAAGATGTTTTATCAAAAATAAATGAAAATCTTACTTTAGAAGAAAATATAAAACGTATTCCTCTTTCAGGGCCAAGGAAAATTATTGCCGAAAAAATGAAAAAGAGTAAAATAGAAGCTCCGCATTTTTATTTAACATTATCCGTTGATATGACAAATGCCATAAAATTGAAAGAAGAACTCTCGGTTAAAATTGAAAAATTGACGGGAGTGAAACTTTCCTTAAATGATATAATTATAAAATCGGCCGCAAGGGCATTAAAGGAATACCCGATGTTAAACAGCAGTATCGAAAACGAATTTATTATAGTTAAGGAGGATATTAATATCGGACTGGCAGTTGCATTGGAAGAAGGCCTTGTGGTTCCGGTAATAAGAAATGCTGATAAAAAAGGTTTGAGCGAAATTTCAAAGGAAAGCTCGGAACTTATTATAAAAGCACGGAGCGGAAAACTTTTACCCGATGATTATCAAGGAGGAACTTTTACCATTTCAAACCTGGGAATGTTCGGGATTGAGGAATTTAAAGCTGTAATTAATTTACCTGAAAGTGCAATACTGGCTGTAGGAAAAATCGTAAAAACTCCCGTGGTTGATGAAAATGATGAGCTAAAGGTAAAGCCCATTATGAAATTAACCCTTTCCTGCGATCACAGAATAATTGATGGTGCTTTGGGTGCGAAATTTTTAAACAGGATAAAAGAATTGCTGGAGAATCCTGTGGAAATGCTTTTATAACGAGGAGGAGAATTGTCAATGCATTACGATGTAGCTATTATAGGCGGCGGTCCCGGTGGGTACGTCGCCGCCATTTATTTAGGGAAAAAAAATAAAAAGGTGGCTTTGATAGAAAAGGGAGAATTGGGAGGAACCTGTTTAAACAAAGGTTGTATTCCAACCAAAGTACTCAGTCATAGTGCTGAATTTTATTCTTCAATACGAAAAGCTAAGAGTTTCGGAATTGAAGTTGAAAGTACTTCCATCAACTGGGAAATGTTGATGAAATACAAAGAAAAAGTAATAAAAACACTGCAAAAAGGAGTAGAAAATCTTTTAAGAGCTAATGGTGTAAATGTTTATAGTGGAGAAGCGGTTCTTGAAAGCGAAAAGGAAGTGAAAATTTTATTTAACGATAGGGAGCAAATAATAACCGCGGATAATATAATTTTAGCCTGTGGCTCAAAGCCATTAAAACCTCCTATTCCGGGCATCGATTTGCAAGGAGTTTTGACAAGTGAAGAAATATTAAATCTGAGGGAATTACCCTCGTCACTTGCAATAATCGGCGGAGGAGTAATAGGATTAGAAATGGCTTTTATCTTTAATTCCTTTGGAGTGAAAACTACAGTAATTGAAATGCAGGATCGGCTAATACCTAATTTTGATAGAGAGATTTCTGAAGAAATAAAAAAGCATTTGCAAAGAGCTGGTATTAACATATATGTAAATTCGAAAGTTTTAAAAATAGAGGAAAATAGTAGTGGTCTAAAGGTTGTGGTGGAATCAGAAAAAGAAATAAGGGAATATGCGGTTGAAAAAATACTTGTTTCGGTAGGGAGAAAGCCGGATTTTAGTTCGGTAGTTAAACTCAATATTGAAAAAAACGAAAAAGGGATACTGGTGAATGAAAGAATGCAGACAAACATAAAAAATGTATATGCAATTGGAGATATTGTTGGAAAATACCAGCTGGCTCATGTGGCTTCCCATGAGGGGATTGTTGCAGCAAAAAACATTCTTGGAGAAAACGAAAAAATGGATTATAAAGCCATTCCCTTTTGTGTATATTCCCACCCGGAAATTGCAAGTGTGGGCATGAGTGAAGATGAAGCTAAAAGAATTTACGGAGAGATAAAAGTGGGCAAATTTCCTTTCATTGCAAATGGACGGGCTTTAACTTTGGGACAAAATTCCGGTTTTGTAAAAATTATTTCTGAACCCAAATATAATGAGATACTGGGTGTTCATATGATAGGCCCAAACGTAACTGAACTTATTTCGGAGGCTGTACTTGCTATAAAATTAGAATGTACCGCGGAAGAATTGGTAAATACCGTGCATGCTCATCCAACCCTAAGTGAAGTGACTATGGAAAGTGCTTTCGATTTACTGGGTATTCCGATACATAAAATCAATTAGGAAAATATTGCAACTTCTTAAATTAAAAGTTATATTATATTTATAATAATCGTCAGGAGGTCCGGGGTATGGATGGTAAGACCTCGAGAATGGAGGCTGAGCTTTTTTGCCTGCATTGCAATAAAGAAACCCCGCATACAGTGTATTACGCAGGAAATATTTTGAAGAGGATAAAATGCGAGGAATGCGGTAGCGAAATAGAGATAAGAAGGGAAAAACTTCTTGAAAACTATGCCCTTGACTTTATTGAGAGGATTTTGACGAAACCTTACAGAATGACAAAAGAACTGGAAGGGGATTTAAAAAAATTTATCCTTTCCCTGCCCATTAGAATTGTTACCAAACCTTATCGAATTGTAAAAGAGGTGGAAGATATTTTAAAAAAAGAAGAATAGTTGGGGGGAGAATATGTATAAAGGTATTGCAGCTTCACCGGGTATAGCTATTGGGAAAGCTTTTATTTATAAGAACATTGAAGTGAAAGTTGAACAAAGATGGGTTAATGAGGATGAAGTTGAGGCAGAACTTCTAAAACTAAATAAATCCATAAATTTATCCAAAGAACAACTGCAACGGATAAAAGAAAATGCTCTGGAAAAATTAGGAGAAGATAAGGCCAGAATCTTTGAAGCTCATTTAATGGTTTTAGAGGACCCGGTTCTATTTTCAGAGATTGAGGAAAAAATAAAAAACGAAAAATTATGCGCTGAATTTGCAGTTAAAACGGTAATTGACGGATATATAGATATTTTTTCTTCTATGGAAGATGAATACATGAGAGAGAGGGCAGCGGATATTAGGGATGTAGGGGAAAGGATAATTAAAAATATTTTAGGCATCCCAATAAAAAGCTTATCGGAGTTAAATGATACGGTGATTGTTCTGGCAAAGGACTTAACCCCTTCCGATACCGCTCAGCTGGACAAAAATAAAGTGTTAGCCTTTGCTACCGATATGGGTGGCAGAACTTCTCATACCGCCATTATGGCAAGATCGCTGGAAATTCCTGCTGTAGTTGGGTTGCAGGAAGTCAGTGAAAAAGTAAAGGACGGAGAACTGGTTATTGTGGATGGTATAAACGGAATCTTAATAGTTAATCCCGATAGCGACACATTGAAAAACTACATGGACAAAAAAGATGAGTATTTAAAAATTAAAGAAGAAATGAAGGAACTTCTTTTTTTAAGTGCTGAAACTGTAGATAAAAAAAGAAGGGTAGAGTTATCGGCGAATATAGGTACTCCCAAAGATGTTAAGGGTGCCTTGGAAAATGGAGCGGAGGGTATTGGACTGTATAGAACAGAGTTTTTATATATGGATAGGGAGGACATGCCCTCGGAAGAAGAACAATATAAAGCTTATAAAGAAGTAGTTGAGGCAATGCAGGGTAAGCCGGTAATAATAAGGACCCTCGATATAGGAGGAGACAAAAAACTACCCTACCTTGAAATGCCCGAAGAATTAAACCCTTTTTTAGGGTTCAGAGCTATCAGACTGTGTTTGGATAGAAAAGATTTATTTAAAGTGCAATTAAGGGCGATTTTGCGAGCCAGTGCTCATGGCAAGATAAGGATTATGTACCCAATGATTTCCGGGATAGACGAGATAAGAAAAGCTAACCGGGTATTAGAAGAAGCCATGGAAGAACTGAAAAAAGAAGGAGTAGCCTTTGATGAAAATATAGAAGTAGGCATAATGGTAGAAATTCCTTCTGCCGCAGTGTGTGCGGATATTCTTGCCAAGGAAGTGGACTTTTTCAGTATTGGGACCAATGACCTTATTCAGTATACATTGGCAGTAGATCGAATGAACGAAAAAATCGCCTATCTTTATGAACCCTTTCATCCTGCAATAATAAGGCTTATAAAGAATGTAATTGATGCCTCGCACAGAGAAGGAAAATGGACGGGAATGTGCGGGGAAATGGCAGGAGAACCCCTGGCAGTACCGCTTCTTTTAGGTTTAGGGCTTGACGAATTTTCTATGAGCGCTACTGCAATACCTTTTGCAAAAAAGATAATAAGGTCCTTCGAATACGATGAAGCAAAAGAACTGGCGGAAAAAGTACTTTTAATGGAAAGTGCGGAGGATATCAGGTTACTAATAAAAGAAACTTGTAATAAAAAGGGAATTAACTTATAATAGTTCTTAGAATAAAATGAATAAAGTAAAGCTTCAGGTGCGGATTGCTTAATAGGGAATCAGGTGAAAGTCCTGAGCGGTCCCGCCACTGTAACCGGTGATGTACTGCAGTTTGCCACTGGGGAGTTATACCCCTGGGAAGGCGCAGGAAAGATGAACCGGGAGCCAGGAGACCTGCCTGAAGTTTTGTACTGAACCTTCGGAAGAAAGGGGGAGTACAGGTATTAATGGAGAAAAACCCAACTTTTCCTTCCCGAAAGGTTGGGTTTTTTAGTTACATAAAAAGTAATTTCTCAGGCTTGAATAAAAAATAAATTAAAAACATGCAATAAGAGGAGGAAGAACCGTGAAAAACAAAATTATTGTCAAAAATCTCTTAACAATTTTGTTAATAGCTGCCATTATTGTAGTTGGTTTGTCTGGCTGCAGCAAAAACAGCAAAAATAATGATTCGCAAAATTCAAATTCTAATAATGGACTTTTCCCTGTAACGTTAAAAGACAGCCTTGGCAGGGAGGTTAAGATTGAAAAGGAACCCTTAAGAATAATTTCTTTATCCCCCAGCAATACGGAAATATTATTTGCCCTGGGTTTAGGCGATAGGGTTGTAGGTGTTACAAACTATTGTGATTATCCCGGAGAAGCTAAAAGCAAAGAAAAAATAGGAGATTTTTCAAATCCTAATATAGAAAAAATAATATCGCTAAATCCGGATCTTGTACTTGCCACAACCATGCATGAAAAGCCAGTAAAAAGATTGGAAGAATTGAAAATACCGGTTATAGTGCTGGAACCAAAAAATATTGAAGAAATGCTTGATAGTTTGATTCTCGTAGGGAAGGCCACCGGAAGAGAAAAGGATGCCACTGAACTTGTAAATTCTCTGAAAAAGAGAATAGATGCCGTAAAAGAGAAAGTTTCATCTATACCTGAGGATAAAAAACCTACTGTATTTTATGAATTATGGCCTTCACCCATTACCACTGTCGGGCCGGGGACTTTTGTAGATGACCTTATAACCAAAGCGGGTGGGAAAAATATTGCAGGCGATTCGGATAAGCCTTATCCCGTTTATGGACAGGAAGTAATAATAGCTAAAAATCCTGATATTATAATATTTTCTCATCACGGTACTAACGGTGTAAATGAACAGACAAAAGAAGACATTCTTAAAAGACCCGGTTGGAGCAATATCAATGCAGTAAAAAATGACAAGGTATTTTACGTGGATGAAAATATTATTCAAAGACCCACACCGAGACTGGTGGATGGGTTGGAACAATTTTCAAAAATTATACATCCAGAGATTTTTAAATAATTACCGGAGGGGAAGATGTTCCGTAAAATTACGAAAAGGTATATCTATTTTCTATTAATATTATTAATTTTCCTGGGAAGCGTAATATCCATAAGTATAGGTGCCTTTTATATACCGGCAAAAAAGATACCCCTGATCCTGTTATCCTTATTTACTAAAAGAGAATATGACTTAACTTTTGCGGAAAAAGTTATAATTCTTAATTTCAGGCTTCCCAGGATAATACTTTCTTTTATTGTGGGGGCTGAACTTTCCTGTGCAGGAGTAATTTATCAGGGAATGTTCAGGAATCCTTTAACCGATCCTTACGTTATTGGGGCGTCGTCGGGAGCATCCTTAGGAGCTTCGGTAGCTATATTGTATTTTCAAGGTATGAATTTTATTGGAATGAACGCGACCCCTTTTTTTTCTTTTCTTGGCGCTCTTTTTGCAGTATTTCTCGTATGGTCTATAGCACGAATTGGTGGGAAAACCCTTTCATTTTCAATTTTGCTTTCGGGAATAGCTGTTAGCAGTTTTCTTTCAGCTATTGTGTCGTTTCTCATGTACGCTTCAGGAGAAAAATTAAAAAACATTTATTTCTGGCATCTGGGCAGCTTTTCTTATCAGGGATGGAAGGAAGTGATTATTAACCTTCCTTATGGAATAACAGGATTTTTAGCGGGTTTATTTATTTTAAGAGGACTGAACGTCTTGCAACTGGGCGAAGAAACTGCTTTTTTCACCGGGGTGGACGTGGAATTATTAAAAAAACTATGTTTGATTTCAGCTTCTCTACTTACCGCTTCTGCAGTTGCTTTTTGTGGTATAATTGGGTTTGTGGGTCTCATTATACCCCATATTTCAAGACTAATAATAGGCCCAGACCATAGAAATCTATACGTTTTTTCTGCTTTATTTGGTGGACTTTACCTTATGGTGATGGATACCCTTGCAAGAGTGATTATAGCCCCATCTGAAATGCCCGTAGGTATAATCACAGCTTTAGTGGGTGGGCCTTTCTTTCTATATCTATTGATAAAAAATAGGAAAATAGATTTTTCATAAGTTTCGGGAGGATTAAAAGATGATAATTTTTATCACCGGAGGGGCAAGAAGCGGGAAAAGCTCTTTTGCGGAAAAATTGGCAAGAGAAACTGACGGCAGGGTAATTTATATTGCTACCGCTGAAGCAAAGGATGAAGAAATGGAGAAAAGAATAGAGAATCATAAAAAAAGAAGACCCGAAAACTGGATAACCATTGAAGAACCACTTTACGTTTCTAAGGTGTTGGAAAAAATCAAAAAAGAAAATTATATTGACGATGTAAAATTCGTACTATTAGACTGTATTGCCCTTTATACTTCAAACTGGATTTTAAAGGATTTTTCTGAAAATATATTTTTACAGGAAAGAATCCGGGGAGAATTTTTGAAAGAATTAGAAGAAATGCTTAAAAACGCGAGAAAGTTGAATGCCAAGTTTATTATAGTCTCAAATGAAGTAGGTTTAGGGATTGTTCCCGAATACCCATTAGCAAGATTTTACAGAGACCTTCTGGGTGAAGCCAATCAAAGAATTGCTGAAGCTTCGGAAGAAGTTTATTTTATGGTTTCGGGTATTCCTTTAAAGATTAAATAGAGGTGGTATCTTTGTCTTTATATGCAGCTCTTTTGTTTTTAACCCGATTTCCTCAATTTTTAAAAAAGCCAATCACCGAAAAAGATTTACAGCGATCGGTGTGTTTTTTCCCTTTAATCGGTGCATTTATTGGAGTTATTTTATATATAATTTTTTTTGCATTAAAAGGCTTACTGGAAGAATCTTTCCTTTGTGCGTTAATTTTAACTGCAGAAACCGTCATTACGGGCGGTATCCATCTGGATGGGCTTGCGGATACTTCTGATGGTATATTCAGTGGAAAGGAAAGGGACAAAAAGCTGGAAATAATGAAAGATAGCCGAATCGGTGCTTTTGGGGTAATTGCAATAGTTTTAGATTTTCTTTTAAAGTTTTCGGGTATTTTGTCTATTTTAAAAGAAAATCCCCTTTTATTAATAATTGTACCGGTTGCCGGAAGATGGCTTATTAGTTATGGTATCGTTTTCTTTCCCTATTTAAGGGAAAAAGGCCTGGGCAAGGCTTTCAATTGCGGAAAAGACAGGATAAGATTTTTTATATCTTCATTTATATGTGTTATTATATGCGGTATAATTTTGAAAGTGAAAGTATTTTACTTTTTAACGACATTAATTTTTTCGGGTCTTATATTTAGTTTTTACATAATGAAAGAATTAAAAGGAATGACCGGTGATACTTATGGAGCTTTGAACGAGGTTGGAGAAATATTTTCTTTATTAATTTTAATGCTGTTATATAAATAATATTGTTGGATGGGTGAAATTAATATGCCGAGAATTTTTCTTATTAGACATGGAGAAACCTTATGGAACAAAGAAACCCGATATCAGGGGCAGTTAGATATTCCTCTTAGTAAAGAAGGGGAGCAACAGGCCTGGAAATTAGCTAATGTATTTCGAGAGGAAAAAATTGAAGCAATTTATTCCAGTGATCTTACAAGAGCTATAAATACAGCAAAAATAATAAATAAATTTCACAATAAAAAAGTAGCGATAACCCCTCTTTTAAGGGAATTATGTTTTGGAAAATGGGAAGGCAAAACCTATGAAGAGCTTATGAAGGAAGAAAAAGACGAATATACTAAATGGCTTGATAATCCTTTTTGTTTACAACCACCCGGAGGAGAAAGCCTTTCAGAGTTAATAAATAGGGTGGATTATATACTTTCGGAAATGGCAAGATCCCACAAGGGAAATAAAAATATCCTTGTGGTGACCCACGGAGGCCCAATTAAAGCAGTGATATCCGCTATACTTGGGATAAATACCGAAGCCTTTTTTAAAATAAAAATAGGAAATGCTTCTATTACGGAGATTGTGGTAGAAGAAGATGGAGATATTAAAAAGAATGCTTTTATTGTGAAAATAAATGATACATGCCATTTAAAATAGGGAGTACGGTAAATATACCGTACTCCCTTTAATTATACTGCTTTCACTTCTTTTACCTGAGGAATTTCTTCCTTTAAGATTTGTTCGATTCCATTTTTCAAAGTCATTGTTGAAAAAGGACAACCAAAACAGCTACCCGTTAATCTTACCTTTACTATTCCTTCTTTTTCATCCACATCCACAAGTTCTACATCTCCGCCGTCTGCTTGCAGAGATGGACGAATCTTATTTAATACTTCTTGAACTTTTTCTTTCAAATTGATCCCATCCCTTCTTTAAAAGTTTTCCAGTTAATTATATCAAACATGTTAATTATTATAAAGAAGAATATCAACTATATTTAGTATTGACGCATAATAATTTTATATGATATAGTACCGCAAAAGTATATGCATAAATATGCAGAAAAAGGAGGAAAATAATTTGACCACCGGATACCTGAGAAAGGATTTATATGGGATAGAACCCTTTTTTGAAGAAAGACCCGATTTTATGATAAAATTAAATGCCAACGAATCATATTTTGATGTGCCGGATGATTTGAAGGATGAAATTTTCAACGAAGTAAAAAATAAACCCTTTAATTTATACAATGATCCGAATTCTGATGAGTTAAGAAAGTTATTATCTGAATACTGCGGCTTAGAAAAAGAGCAAATATTTGTAGGAAATGGGGCTGATGAAATAATAGCAGATATCAATTTTGCCTTTGCCGGACCGGAAAGTAAAGTTTATATTTTTGCACCTACCTTTCCCAGCTATGAGGTTTTTGCAAAAATTTCGGGGGCAGAGGTTATTAATATTCCACTGGTAAAAATAAAAGACAAAGAATTTTATAGATTCGATATAGATTTAAATGAATATTATTATAGATTAAAAAAAGATTCCATGGGGAACAAAAACAAAGTACTATTTATTTGTTCTCCAAACAACCCTACGGGTGACTATTTTAATGAAGAGGCAGTAAAAGAAATAATTGAAAGCTTTGATGGGATAATCTGCATTGATGAAGCGTATTTTGAATTTGGTGGTAAAACGTACCGAGATATGATCTTTGAACATGAAAATCTGATTATAATAAGAACCATGTCAAAAATTTTTTCCATAGCCGGCTTAAGAATAGGATATGCGATGGGAAACAAAGAAATAATTAGAGAACTTTTTAGGGTCAAACTTCCGTTCAATGTAAACCTTTTTTCACAGACTGCTGCTTCATTGATAATAAAAAACAGGGAAAGATTTTTAAATAATACTCGTGAAATAATTAAAGAGAGGGACAGAATGATAGAGGAATTGATGAACATAAAGAATATCAGGATATTTACTACTTCTACAAATTTTATTTTATTAGAATCAAATATCGAAGCAAAGAAAGTTTTTGAGGAACTTTTTAAAAGGGGAATATTGGTGAGGATTTATAACAGTGAAGCATTAAAATTTTCATTTAGGGTTTCGGTGGGGAAAAGAGTAGAAAATAATAAATTTATTAAAGCTCTCAAGGAGATATTAGAAGAAGCCAATGCATAAAGGTAATTTTTTTTGGAAATTATAAGAAAAAAGTCTTTTTGGAGGTATTTATATGGGAAGAAAAAAACCGGTTAACCCAAAATCTAAGGATGAACTGGAAAGTTTAAAGGAGGAAGTTGCAAAAGAGCTTCATTTGGATGATGATATAAAAAAGAGGGGATACGAAAATATGACTACAAGAGAGGTAGGTAAAATTGGTGGACATATGGTTAAAAAGATGATAAATCTTGCAGAAGAAGAAATGGATAGAAAGGATGGAAAAATAGATTTAAAAAAGGAAGAAAAAGAGTAAATTATAAGAGCTATAAAATGCAATAACAAGAAATAAGGAAAAAACATGCGTATATATAAAAAAAGTGACAAATTTCCCTGCAAATTAAGCAAATTTGGCTTTGACACTCTATAAATTATCGGGTATACTAAGAATTGTCTCGCGGGCGGATAGCTCAGCTGGGAGAGCACATGCCTTACAAGCATGGGGTCACAGGTTCGAGCCCTGTTTCGCCCACCATGCGCGGCCCAGTAGTTCAGTAGGTTTAGAACGCCAGCCTGTCACGCTGGAGGTCGAGGGTTCGAGCCCCTTCTGGGTCGCCATATTTTTTGAGCCTTGGTAGCTCAGTCGGTAGAGCAGAGGACTGAAAATCCTCGTGTCGGTGGTTCGATTCCGCCCCAAGGCACCATCAAAATGCGGAAGTGGCTCAGCGGTAGAGCATCGCCTTGCCAAGGCGAGGGTCGCGGGTTCAAATCCCGTCTTCCGCTCCATTTTTTTATTTACGGCGGCATAGCCAAGTGGTAAGGCAGAGGTCTGCAAAACCTTTATTCCCCAGTTCGAATCTGGGTGCCGCCTCCATAACTTAATCTGCCGGGGTGGCGGAACAGGCAGACGCACAGGACTTAAAATCCTGCGGGTAGAAATACCCATACCGGTTCGATTCCGGTCCCCGGCACCACTTGTAAAATAAGAAAAGTAATAGTAATGAAAATAAATAATTTTTATGATAAAAAAGATGAGTAATCTTTTTTTATTTTTTTGCTATAAATAAAAGTTACAAATTATTATAAGCACTTTATCGGGTGTTTATCATAACGCATCTAGTAAAGTGCTTTTTTATTTTTAAAAGCAAACCAAATTTTAGTATAAAAATTATTTTTAAAAATTATTTTTAACAATAATTTAATTTTACTTGTATCCTGTAAACATTTGACTTTTATTGAATATTATGATATCGAAGGAGGGATACGTATGATAATTTATATTGTGCAACCCGGAGATTCGCTTAATTTAATAGCTTCACGGTTTGGAGTATCGGTTAAAGACATATTAAGACATAACTGGGTACGCGATGACCTCACAATTTACCCCGGTCAATTTCTTTTTATTCCGAGAAATGGCCATGATGATTATGACGAACATCATCCATTTACAATGATGAATCCTGTTATAAGGCATGAAGCTTTTTATGAAGTTCAACCGGGTGATACCTTGAGCCGCATTGCAGCATTATTCGATACTACGGTAGAGGCGATTGTACAGGCAAATAACCTCAGGGGCCCTGAGGAAACCATATATCCGGGTCAGGTCCTTAGAATACCAATAATTGAATTTAAATAAAAATCAGCAAGATACTAAGAGTGGTTTGTACCACCCTTAGTATCTTTTAACATATTATCATAAAAACTTGACTTATTTATCGACAATATGATAAAATAAAAAACGCAAATAAATACAAAATTTGTGGGCGCTTAGCTCAGTGGGAGAGCACTTCCTTGACGCGGAAGGGGTCGTAAGTTCAATCCTTACAGCGCCCACCATTTTTTTTATTTACGATTTGTTAATTTCAGGAAGCCCTCCCTTTCTTTTGTCGTATATGCTTTGTTACCATGAAATATAATAGTAAAAAGGGAAGGGAGTGGTTTGCGTGAAATGTTTCTCCATAGGAACATTTCATGATATATATTTTTTTGAAAAAGAAATTAGAAACCTTATTGATGAATTGAAAAAAAATAAAATAAATACTTTCCTAATTAAAGAAGAGAAGGAACCGCTTAGTTTTTATAAATTATATTACGAGTTAAACGGTGATGAAGGTAAAATATTATTAAAGAATAAGTTATCAGAAACTATTAGCAGAATAATAATAAATTTTTGGGAACCGAGAGTAATTTGCGGGATATTGGATAAAATACATTTTTACTTAAAACCGGAAGACAGGGCAAGAACTTATGAAATAGCCT
Organism: Thermovenabulum gondwanense; assembly: GCF_001601575.1. NCBI lineage: Bacteria > Bacillati > Bacillota > Clostridia > Thermosediminibacterales > Thermosediminibacteraceae > Thermovenabulum > Thermovenabulum gondwanense. Next base: position 23,520 of record NZ_LOHZ01000036.1, on the reverse strand, counting down.
TAAAAATATTGTCCGAAAGTAAAGAACCGGCTCTTGTAATTCCGAATTATAATGAAAGAAAAGAAAAAATTAAACAAAAGGTTAAAGAATATATAGAAGAAAATGAAATTTTTATTATAGAAGGGTTTATTAACTTTAGGTTAAAAAGTTATATAGATATAATTGAAGAAGCTGTAGATAAGGCCGTCGATGAGCTTTTAATAGAAAAGGAATACAAAGACTTCATGGCTCTGTTAAAATTTTTTGTAAAAAATTTGGAACCTAAAAAAGAAGTGGTTAATTTATTTTTTAAGGGAAGGGAAGTTCTACTTCTTGATGGGGAATTAAAAGATATTAAGGATAATGAGATAGAAGATTTATTAAATAAAAATGGATCGTTGAGTAAGGACGATATTTTGATAAGCTTGTTAATAAATCTCGCTCCCAAAAAGATAGTCATTCACGGAGAGATACTGGATTCGAAAAGGGATGTTTACGATGCTGTTTTAAATATTTTTGAAGAAAGGGTTACTATTTGCGAAGATTGCATTCTCTGCAGTAAGGTGAAACCAAAAAAATAGGGTATGGTGATTGCATTGAAATTTTATTTTTTTTTAATTGCTATGCCGATTATAGGGGGGTTTATAGGCTGGATTACCAATCTACTTGCCATAAAGTTAATATTTTGGCCTATCCAACCGATAAATATTTTTGGGATTAAATTTCAAGGAATTATTCCCAAAAGACGATTTGAAATAGCTAAAAATATCGGAATTGCTTTAGAGAGCGAAATTTTATCCTTTGAAGAATTTGCTGCCCTGCTAACCAGCAGCTCTTTAAAATATGAAATTTTAGATAAGATAAAATATATTCTTAATGACCGAATTATAGACAAACTACCTTTATTTATACCAAAAAAAATAGTTTCGAATTTTTTTAATGAAGCTATTGATTATTATGGTATGCCCGTAATAGAAGATTTAAAAAATGACATAATGAACAAAGCGAGAGAAGAAATAAAAATAGGCAAGCTTGTAGAAGAAAAAATAAATTCCTTTGATATCATAAAGTTGGAAGAATTGATAATAAAACTTTCAAAGAGAGAGTTAAGGCAGATAGAAATTTTAGGAGGATTGATAGGTTTTTTTATAGGCCTTCTTCAAGCGCTGGTATCGGTATTTTTAAAGATGTAAATTTTTCTTGACATTTTTATGCTTTTTATTATCATATAATTAAAACTTAAAAGTTAGGCAATGAGGAGACGAGTAAGCTTGTGATTTCTCCCAGAGAGGGGCGAAAAGGTGGAAAAGCCCTGAGAATAGCAAGCTGAAGACCACCTCCGAGCCATTGGGCATGCCCTTTATAGCTAAAGAGTAATTAAGTAGGGTGGAACCACGGGAGATAACCTCTCGTCCCTTGATTCGGGGGATGAGAGGTTTTTTTAGTATAAAATTCAAAGGAGAGGGTTTAATATGGAATTAATTAGAGTAAAGGTCGATGGAATTGAAAGAGAAATAGAAAAGGGTATTACTGTTTTTGATTTAATTAAAATGTGTTTTCCCGACAAAAAAAAGACAGCTTTAGTGGCAGAAGTAAACGGTGTTGTGGTTGATCTAAGTACTAAATTAAATCGGGATGGAGAAATAAAAATTTTGACCTTTGAAGACGAAGAGGGGAAAAGGGCTTACAGACATTCTACTTCTCATGTGCTTGCGCAGGCGGTTAAAAGATTGTATCCAGAAACCAAGCTTGCCATTGGACCAGCTATTGAAGATGGGTTTTATTACGATTTTGACAGGGATGAAAGTTTCTCTACGGAAGACTTTCAAAAAATAGAGAAAGAAATGAAAAAAATAATTGAAGAAAACCTTCCTATTGAGAGAATTGAAGTTACAAAGGAAGATGCTATCGAGCTCCTTAGAAAAATGGGTGAGCCTTATAAGATTGAATTGCTGGAAAATTTACCTGAAGACGCGACGATTAGTTTTTACAGACAGGGAGAGTTCATTGACCTTTGTGCTGGGCCTCACGTTCCTTCTACAGGTTATATTAAGGCATTTAAACTTACAAGCTTGGCCGGTGCCTACTGGAAGGGCGATGAAAAAAACAAAATGTTGCAGAGAATTTACGGTACCTCCTTCCCTGATAAAAAACAACTGGAAGAGTATATTTTCAGAATAGAAGAAGCTAAGAAAAGGGATCACAGAAAATTGGGGAAAGAACTCGGTATATTTAGTTTGCACGAAGAAGGTCCTGGTTTTCCTTTCTTTCACCCAAAAGGAATGGTATTGTGGAACCTGTTGATAGATTTTTGGAGAAGGGAACATAAAAAACGTGGGTATCAGGAAATAAAAACACCGATAATTCTAAATGAAGAATTATGGAAGAGATCGGGGCACTGGGATCATTATAAGAAGAATATGTATTTTACTACAATTGATGAACAGGGTTTTGCTATAAAACCCATGAACTGTCCAGGAGGAATGCTTCTTTATAAAACGGATGTGCACAGTTATAAGGAACTTCCTTTAAAACTTGCTGAACTTGGAATCGTTCACCGGCATGAATTGTCCGGAGTTCTTCATGGCCTTTTAAGAGTGAGATGTTTTACTCAAGATGATGCTCATATTTTCATGATGCCTTCACAGATTGAAGATGAGATTCTGGGAGTAATTGACCTGGTAGATTATTTTTATAAGGTATTCGGCTTTGAATATCATGTGGAACTGTCTACAAGGCCGGAAAATTCAATGGGTTCCGATGAACTATGGGAGAAGGCTACGAATGCACTGAAAGGCGCTTTAGAAAAGAAGGGATTAAATTACAAAATAAATGAAGGAGATGGTGCTTTTTACGGGCCTAAAATAGATTTTCACTTAAAAGATAGCATTGGAAGAACGTGGCAATGCGGCACAATACAGCTTGATTTTATGATGCCGGAGCGCTTTGACCTGAATTATATAGGTCCTGATGGGGAAAAACACAGGCCCGTAATGATTCACCGGGTAGTCTTTGGCAGCATAGAGAGATTTATAGGTATTTTAATCGAACATTATGCAGGGGCATTTCCTGTATGGCTTTCTCCTGTGCAGGTAAGGGTTTTACCTATTAGCGAAAAATATCTTGAATATGCAAGAAAGGTAAAGGAAATTTTAGATGAACATGATATTCGCGTAGAGTTGGATGAAAGGAATGAAAAAATTGGTTACAAAATTCGTGAAGCCCAGCTTCAAAAGATTCCTTACATGATAATAGTAGGTGAAAAGGAAGAATCGAGCAACACAATTTCGGTAAGGAACAGGGAAAAAGGAGATCTTGGAAATTACACAATAGAAAACTTTATTAATGAGGTAAAAGAAAAAGTAAAAAATAAACAATAATCATTGACATTAAAATCGGTAAATGATATATTAGTTTACGTGAATGGTTATAGGCTTTTAAGTAGAAGGATACCACCTTCTCACCTTACGGCATTTGCTGATAAGGTTTACGCCTAAGGGTAATGCTTTATAAGCTTATTTCTATCTTTAGGCTTCAGGGGACAGGTGGATTTATCCTGTCCCTTAAATTTTTAGAAAAAATTTTTTGGAGGTGAACGATATTACAAAAGAAAAAGAATTAGAAGTAAACCATGAAATAAAAGCAAAAGAAGTAAGGGTAATAGATGTAGATGGGAAACAATTGGGGATAATGCCTATTAAAGAAGCCCTTCGCCTCGCTCAAGAAAGACAGTTAGATTTAGTAAAAGTAGCTGCAAATGCAAAACCACCGGTATGCAAGATAATGGATTACGGTAAATACAAATATGAGATGAGCAAGAAAGAAAAGGAAGCGAGGAAAAATCAAAAGGTAATTAATATAAAAGAGATACGTATGAGTCCCAGTATAGAAACCCACGACTTTATGGTAAGGGTAAAAAGTGCCCTCAGATTTTTAGAAGATGGTAATAAAGTAAAGGTTACGATAAAGTTCAGAGGAAGGGAAATAGCACATTCGCAAATCGGGGAAGAGGTATTAAAAAGATTTGCCGAAAGTGTAAAGGAAAAAGGTGAGGTAGAAAAGCCTCCTACTATTGAAGGTAGGAATATGATTATGATGCTTGCACCAAAACAAAATACATTGGGTAAGGAGTGAAACCAATGCCAAAAATTAAGACTCATAGGGGTGCTGCAAAGAGGTTTAGTTTGACAAAATCGGGGAAGATTAAAAGAGCAAAAGCTTACAAAAGCCATCTGCTTACTCATAAGTCCAAAAAAAGGAAGAGAAATCTCAGAAAGCCTGCTTTTGTTAGCAGTGCCGATTATAAACGCGTAAAGAAATTAATACCCTATAAATAAAATAATAATTCATTGAGGTGATTAAAATGCCAAGGGTTAAAAAAGGTGTAACGGCAAGAAGAAGACATAAAAAGATACTAAAACTGGCTAAGGGATATTTTGGAGCTAAAAGCAAGAGATTTAGAATTGCGAACCAGGCTGTCATGAAGTCCCTTATGTATTCTTATATAGGTAGGAAACTAAAGAAGAGGGACTTCAGAAAGCTGTGGATTACCAGAATTAATGCGGCTGCCAGGACAAATGGATTATCCTACAGCAAATTCATAAATGGATTAAAAAAGGCTGGAATTCAAATTAATAGAAAGATACTGGCCGAAATGGCCGTAAATGATCATAAAGGATTTACTCAGCTGGTAGAAATAGCAAAAGCAAATCTAAAATAAAAGCGGCTTTTAGAGTCGCTTTTTCTCCTTTTTGGGAGGCGATTAAAAATTTTAGTACTTTCGCAAAAAATAAGATTAAAACCTGCCCAGATTTTGGTACTGGGATTTGCAGCAGTTATACTAATTGGCACCATTTTGCTTTCCCTGCCTTTTGCGGCAAAGAGCGGGGAAAGCGTGGGTATTTTAAACGCTTTTTTTACGGCAACTTCTGCCGTATGTGTGACCGGTCTTGTGGTGGTTGATACTTATACCACTTATAGCCTTTTTGGGCAGTTAGTCATCCTCATTTTAATTCAGACCGGTGGGCTCGGATTCATGACAATGGCTACTTTAATATTTTTTATTCTGGGTAAAAGGATTACGTTAAGGGAAAGACTTGTTATACAGGAAGCCCTAAATCAAATGCATATTTCAGGGGTAGTCAAACTGGCAAAATACGTTATAACAACAGCGATATTTTTTGAATTATGCGGTGCGGCTTTGTTATCCATCAGGTTTATACAAATGTACGGTCTTTTAAAAGGAATTTACTATGGAATTTTCCATGCGGTTTCTGCATTTAATAATGCTGGATTTGATTTGATAGGAGATTTCAGGAGTTTTACACCTTTCGTGCTGGATCCACTAATCAATATAGTAGTTATGAGCCTGATAGTTATAGGAGGCTTGGGATTCAGCGTAATCCATGAAATATTTTCCGTAAGGGATTTTTACAAGCTGAGCCTTCATTCAAAAATAGTAATTACGATGACTGCTATCCTTTTATTAACGGCCTTTTTTATATTCTTGCTTCTGGAATATTCTAATCCGAGAACCTTAGGACAACTGCCCTTAGGAGGGAAAATTTTAGCCGCAGCTTTTCAATCGGTAACACCTAGAACCGCTGGTTTTAACACTATAAGTTTATCGGACATGACTTTACCGGCTAAGCTTTTTACGATTTTTTTAATGTTTATCGGAGCATCACCCGGCTCAACGGGTGGCGGTGTAAAAACTTCAACTTTTTTTATTGTGATTCTTCTAATTTATACCGTTGTTGTAAACAAAGAAGAGGTAGAAATATATAACAGGAGAATCTCCATAGAAAATGTTTACAGGGCAATAGTTATTGTCGTAATTTCCTTTTTGTTGATTTTTAGTATTACATTTTTGCTTACAATTACTGAAAAAGGAGAAGATCTGCTAACAATAGTATATGAGGCTACTTCGGCGTTTGGGACGGTAGGACTTTCTCTTGGTTTAACCCCTAAGCTTTCAAGTGCGGGCAAATTATTGATAATAATCCTTATGTTTACTGGAAGGGTTGGACCACTTACCATTGCTATGGCTCTGGCAAGTTCTAAAAAAACTGCATTATATAAATTTCCTGAAGACAGGATACTGGTAGGATAATACAATGTAATCCCATAGGGAGGATTTTTATGAAACAATTTGTAGTAATAGGGCTGGGACGTTTTGGATCCAGCGTAGCAAAAACTTTATACAAGTTAGGGTATGATGTTTTAGGAATTGATAGCAGCGAAGAAATTGTTCAATCAATGGCCGATTCTATTACCCATGCGGTTCAAGCTGATGCCACTGATGAAAATACGATGAAAGCACTGGGGATTAGGAACTTTGATGTGGGGATTGTAAGCATAGGCAACGATATTCAATCAAGCATTCTCGTAACGTTGATACTAAAAGAATTGGGACTCAAGTATGTGGTGGCCAAAGCAAATAATGAACTTCATGGTAAAGTACTATATAAAATAGGCGCGGACCGAGTGGTATTCCCTGAAAGGGATATGGGAATTCGGGTGGCCCACAATTTAGTTTCTTCCAATATTTTGGACTACATCGAGCTTTCACCGGATTTTTCTATTGTAGAAATTGAGGCATTACCCGAATGGTATAACAAAACCTTGAGAAACCTTGATATGAGGGTTAAATATGGATTGAATGTAATGGCAATAAAAAGAAATGATGATATAATTGTAGCTCCTGGAGCTGACGATATAATCCTGGAAAAGGATATTCTGGTGGTTGTGGGTAAAAATAAGGATATAGAAAAAATAGAAAAATCAATTTAAAAGATTCCGGGAGAAAACTATGTACGAGAATTTAAGTAAAGGTTTAAAAAATAAAATAATTTCTGCTTCAAATATGAAAAGTTACAGAGAAAGGCACGGTATATTTGTTGCAGAGGGTATTAAATGTGTAAAGGAAGCGGTTAATTCCGATTATAGAATAGAGTTTATTGCGGTTTCGGAAAGTTTTGTTCGATCAAAAAATGATTTTTTGAAGGAAATGAATAAAAAAGGGATAAGAGTATATCGCTTGTCGGATGAAGATTTTAAAAATATTTCATCTACCGAGTCTCCTCAGGGAGTAATAGCGCTAATAAGAAAAAGAGATATTGAACCTTTAAATTTAATAAAGGAAGATGTTTTAAATCCTTCCCCCATGTTTATTGCTTTAGAGGATGTCAGAGATCCAGGTAATGTGGGAACTATAGTGAGAACAGCTGATGCGGCAGAAGTAAAAGCTGTAATCTTAAGCAATGGATGTGCAGATTTATATAATCCTAAAACGGTGCGTTCCACGATGGGCTCTATATTTCACATGGAAATTTCCGAAGTGGAGGATTTTACAAAAACTCTCCGGGAGTTTAAAAAAAAGGGCATAAAATTATTTACCGCAGATATTAGAGCTAAAAGAATTTACTTTGATTTAGATTTTACGGTTCCCTTTGTGCTGGTTCTGGGCAATGAATCAAGAGGTGTTTCTGAAAAGGTCGTAGAAATTTCCGATGAGCTTATAAAAATTCCTATAAGTACGCGCACAGATTCATTAAATGTGGCTGTAGCTGCAAGCATAATAATTTTTGAGGCGGTGAGACAAAGAAAAATCCTATCTCCTTGTAAATAAACGTTTTCTGTGCTATAATAGTTGCAAATGACAGGAAAGGGCGTGAAATATGCTCGCCGCTGAATTTTTTTGGAAGTTATTTGAGATAACGGGTTCAATTACAGCCTATCTAATATATAAAGAATTAGCCTTGGGACAGTATGGGAAGCTGAAATAAAGTTTCCCCGGGATGACGAAATACGGAGGCGTAAGTTGCTTTCGTCCCTTACGGGGCGAAAGCTTTTTTACTAAAAGGAGGTATTTAAGGTGAAGGAAGAATTAATTGCATTAAAAAGTGAATTGGATGAGCTTTTAGGAAGTATTGATGATCTTACAGAGATTAATAGCTTAAGGGTTAAATTTTTAGGGAAAAAAGGTAAATTAACCGCTTTGATGAAAAAAATGGGGGAACTGCCTCCGGTAGAAAGACCGGTAATAGGACAACTGGTAAATAGGATTAAAGAGGAAATGGAATTTGCTATAGAAGAAAAAATTAAAACAATAAAAGAACAGATAAAAAAGGAAAAGATTGAAAAGGAAAAAATTGATGTAACCGTACCTACAAAAGTAATTTTAGGTCATCGACACCCCCTTACAATCGTTTTGAATGAAGTAATAAACTTTTTCTACGGTCTTGGATATGAGGTAGTGGAGGGCCCAGAAGTAGAATGGGATTATTACAACTTTGAAGCATTAAATATTCCAAAGGATCACCCCGCAAGGGATCTTCAGGACACTTTTTACATAACCGAAGATATTCTTTTAAGAACACATACTTCTCCTGTACAAATAAGGACGATGGAAAAATCAAAACCCCCTATTAAGGTAATAGTACCGGGAAGAGTATACCGATCCGATGCGGTGGATGCTACTCATTCGCCGGTTTTTCACCAGGTAGAAGGTTTGGTAGTAGGAGAAAGCGTAACCATGGCTGATTTGAAAGGTACATTGACGGCCTTTGCTAAAGCTATTTTCGGTGAAGAAAGAAAAACCAGATTCAGGCCGAGTTTTTTCCCTTTTACGGAGCCCAGTGCGGAAATGGATATATCCTGTATTTCCTGTAATGGTATAGGATGCCGTTTGTGTTCTTACACGGGCTGGATTGAAATACTGGGTTGCGGAATGGTGCATCCTAATGTTATCAAAAATGGAGGATACGACCCGGAAAAAGTTTCGGGATTTGCTTTTGGGATGGGATTGGAGCGTATTGCTTTATTAAAGTACAATATAGATGATATGAGATTGTTGTTTGAAAATGATTTAAGGTTCTTATCACAATTTTAAGGAGGTAATATAATGCTCTTTTCAATAAACTGGGCAAAAGATTTTATAAATATATCGGATGAGGCTGAGGCTATAGCAAAAAACCTGACGATGGTTGGATTTAACGCCGCATCGGTGGAACACTTAGGTAGAGAAATCAAAGGTATTGTCATAGGTCAGGTTTTAGAAATAAAAAAACATCCTAATGCACAAAATTTGAGGGTAGTTAGTGTAGATATAAAGGAAAAGATCTTGACAATTATAACTGCTGCTCAAAATGTAAAAGAAAAAGACAAGGTGGTTGTAGCTGTAGAAGGAGCGGTGCTTGCCGGTGGGAAGGAAATAGTCAAAAAAGATTTTATGGGAGTAATTTCGGAGGGAATGATATGCTCGGCTGAAGAAATCGGTTTAGACGATCATGGTCTTCCTCAGGAAATGCGTGAAGGTTTACTTATTCTTCCTGCGGATGCTCCGGTAGGAGATGATTTTAAAGCTTATTTTCCCCTTGAAGATAGCGTAATAGAATTTGAATTAACACCAAACAGGGCAGATTGTTTTAGCATATTAGGATTAACCAGAGAAATTGCCGCTTTTTACGATTATAAGTTGCAATATCCTTCCATTAAATTAAAAGAAGAAGGTAAGGAAGAAATAAATAAGAAAATTCAAGTTTCTATAAAAGACACGGATTTGTGTTTTAGGTACATAGCGAGAGTTATAGAGGATATCAAAATAGGTCCATCGCCTTTATGGATGCAAAGAAGGCTTCAAGCTTGCGGTGTAAGACCGATCAATAATATTGTGGATGTAACCAATTATGTAATGCTTGAGCTGGGCCAGCCCCTTCATGCCTTTGATTATGATAAAATTAAGGGTAAGGAAATAATTGTAAGAAGGGCTTCTAAAGGAGAAACAATTACTACTCTTGATGGAAAACAAAGAGAATTAAATGAAGAAATGCTGGTAATAGCAGATAAGGAAAGACCGGTTGCGATTGCAGGAATTATGGGAGGGGAAGATTCAGAGATTAAAGAAAATACAAAAACGGTTTTGCTGGAATCGGCTGTATTTTATGGTCCCAATATAAGGAGGACAGGGCGCGCCTTAGGACTGAGGACAGAAGCTTCCTTGAGGTTCGAAAAAGGACTTGATCCGGAAATCGCAATGCTCGCTTGTGAAAGAGCTTGTCAGCTGATAGAAGAATTAGGGATAGGAAAGATTTCAAAAGGGTATATTGATGTATACCCGGTTATTCAGGAAAAAGTACGTCTTAAATTGGACCATAAAAAGATAAACCGGTTGCTGGGAACAAATATTTCCCTTGATAAAATGGCCGAAATACTAAAGAAACTGAATTTTGAAGTCGGAGGAGAAAATGGAGAGCTATATGTTATACCTCCTTCTTACAGGAGGGATATTACCTGTATTGCAGATTTAGCTGAGGAAATAGCAAGAATTTATGGATACGATAATATTCCTTCGAGTTTACCTTCTGAAATTTCTACAGTCGGAAAAACGAAAAAGGTCCACAGGATAAAGTCAAGAGTAGAAGAATTACTTATAAATAATGGTTTTTCAGAAGTATACAATTATTCTATAATTAACCCCAGAAAATTAGACATGATAAGGGTTCCGGAAGGACATCCGCATAGAAAGGTGATTTCAATAATTAATCCTTTATCGGAGGAAATGAGTGTTTTAAGGACGACTTTATTACCGGGTATTATTGATGTAGTAAAATTTAACATTAATCAAAAGGCGGAAGAGGTAAAGATCTATGAGATTGGCAAAACATACCATACAGAATCCTTACCTTTGAAAGAACTACCCGAGGAAAAGACGAGGCTTATCCTCGGCATGTTTGGTAGCAATATAGATTTTTACGAAATAAAGAAAGTTATAGAAACCCTTCTGGCTGCTTTGAGGATAAGACAAGTAAAGTTTAAGAGGGCTGGATATTATGCTTTGCATCCGGGGAGATGCGCTGAAATATATTTAAACGATTATCTTCTGGGCGTTGCAGGGGAAATACATCCGGACGTAGCTGAAAACTACGAGCTGGAGGGTAAAAGAATTTATGTGGCAGAATTGGATTTTGATCTTTTAGTAGAAAAATCCGATGAGGTAATAAGGTATACACCACTTCCTAAATTTCCCCCGGCTGACAGAGATTTAGCCTTTGTCCTGGATGAAAATATAGAAGTGGCCGATGTGATTGAATTGATAAAGGAAACTGCAGGTCCTTTACTCGAGAATATTGAAATTTTCGACATATACAGAGGAGAAAAAATTCCGGAAGGGAAAAAGAGCGTAGCCTTTTCACTTTTATTCCGTTCTTATGAAAGAACTTTAAGAGATGAAGAGATAAACGAAATCCAGGATAAAATAATAAAAGCTGTAGAAGAAAAATTCTCAGGAAAATTAAGAGAAAGCTGAGCGGAGGGAAAATAATGCGAAAATTACCTGAAAACAGTAACAGGGTAAAGGTAAAAATAAATGGAGAAGATTATTTTTTAAAAGGCTCAGCTTCTCAAGAATATATTAAAAAGGTTGCTTCTTATGTCGACGAGAAATTCCGATTAATATCCAAGCTGCATCCAGAATTGGGGAGGGTAGATTTAGCGGTACTTACGGCAATACAAATTGCTGACGAATATTTTACTTTGAAAGCAGAGTATGAGGAATTCTTAAAATTATTTGATGAAGAAAAAAAAGATAAGAGGTAGGATTATGAAAAATTTTGAGATTGCGGGTATTTTTATGAGAATTTCCGAAATGCTGGAAATAAAAGGAGAAAACTCATTTAAAATAAAGGCTTACAAAAAGGCAGCTGAATCTATAGCAAGCCTTGGAGTTGAGTTAAAAGATTTAGTTGAGAGAGGCTATCCGCTCAAAGAAATCGAAGGGATAGGTCCTGCTATTGAAGCAAAAATTAATGAAATATTAACAAGGGGTACATGTGAATATTATGAAAAACTTAAACGGGAAATCCCCGAAGGTTTGCTGGAAATGCTCAAGATACCCGGGCTGGGAGCAAAAAAAATAAAAATAATTTACGATGAACTTAAAATTGATACTCTTGAAGAGCTGGAAAGAGCTGCAAAAGAAAAGAAATTAAGAGTTCTAAAAGGTTTCGGAGTAAAAACTGAACAGGCGATTATCAAAGGTATTTCAATGCTTAAAGGAAATCAAGGGAAAATATTATTGTCCACGGCGCTTTACCTTGCAGAAGAAATCCGGGATTTTATAAAATCTTCCAATTTAAAGGTGAAAATTGAATTTGCCGGTGACATGCGCCGAAGGGTAGAAATGATTGAAAAAATTGTGGCGATTATTTCCTGCAATGAGGAAGATAAAAAGGAAGTCGTTTCCGTTCTTTTAAAATTTCCTCGTATAAAAAATATTAAGGAAATCTACGGAAACAAGATAGAGCTTTTTCTTGACTTAGGAATAACCTTAGAGTTTATTTTTGTTGAAGAGAAATCCTTTTTTACATCCCTTTTTGTATATACGGGTAATGAAAAACACCTCTTACAATTGGATGAGCTTGGCAAATTAAAGGATTTAAAAATTTCTGAAAAATATATTTTAATGAATAAAGAAAAATACTATCCGGATTCCGAAATAGATATTTATCGGAAATTAGGCTTTCCTTATATTATTCCGGAACTTAGAGAAGGCATGGGAGAGGTGGAAAAAGCTTTAAAAAATGAGCTGCCCGAATCACTTAACGTTGAAGACATAAAAGGTGACCTTCATATGCACTCCGATTGGAGTGATGGAATTGATAGCATTGAAGAAATGGCTCAAAAAGCAATGGAGCTTGGCTATGAATACATCGCTATTACAGATCATTCAAAATCACTCAAAATTGCCAATGGACTGAACGAAGAAAGATTAAAAAGACAGATATATCATATAAAAAATTTGAATGCTAAATACAAAAATTTTGTAATCTTAACAGGTATTGAAGTAGATATTTTGTCGGATGAAATACTTGATTTTGGAGATGAAATATTAAAGGAACTGGACATCGTGGTGGCTTCTATTCATACAGGATTTAAACAAGATAAGGATAAGTTAACGAGAAGAATAATAATGGCTATGGAAAATCCCTATGTAAAAATAATAGGACATCCCACAGGTAGGTTGCTGGGCAAAAGAGAAAATTATGAATTAGACCTTGACAAAATAATTGAAAAGGCCTTTGAAACAAATACCGCTCTGGAAATAAACTCCACTCCTGACCGTTTGGACCTGGTGGATGTTTACGCTAAAAGGGCAAAAGAAAAGGGAGTAAAGCTGGTTATAAACACCGATGCCCATGAAAAAGGGGCTCTACAGGATATAATAAATGGTATTTATGTGGCAAGAAGGGCATGGCTTGAAAAAAAAGATGTTTTAAATACCAGAAGTTTAAAAGAATTATTGACGGAGTTGAAAAAACCATGAAAAAGCCTGAATTGTTGGCCCCTGCAGGAAGTTTTGATGCTTTAAAAGCTGCTGTAGAAAATGGTGCCGATGCGGTTTATTTGGGAGGAAAAGAATTTAATGCCCGCCGCTCGGCATCGAATTTTTCAAGAGAAGAATTAAAAGAAGCTGTTGAATACGCCCATCTTAAGGGTGTAAAAATTTACGTTACAGTGAATATCTTAATATACGATGACGAGTTTTACGAAGCCGGTGATTTTATTAATTTTTTAAACGGGATAGGTGTTGATGGAATTATTGTTCAGGATATAGGACTCGGCTATTTTATTAAGAAATATTTTCCCGATATGGAAGTCCATGCCAGTACCCAGATGACCGTACACAGCTTAGACGGAGTGAAATTTCTGGAAAAAATGAATTTTGACAGGGTAGTTCTTGCACGGGAGCTATCTTTAAAAGAGATAAAGTTAATAAAAGAAAATACCTCTTTAAAAATAGAAACTTTTGTTCATGGTGCCCTCTGTTTTTGTTATTCGGGGCAATGTCTTATGAGTAGTTTCATAGGAGCAAGGAGCGGAAATAGGGGACAGTGTGCTCAACCCTGTAGATTACCGTATTACTTATTGGATCAGCAGGGGAACATAATATCATCCAAATTACATCTTATGAGTACAAGGGACCTCAATCTTATCAAAAGGATACCTCTTTTAATAGAAGCCGGGATAGATTCGTTTAAAATAGAAGGAAGATTAAAACGACCTGAATATGTAGCAGTGGTAACTTCTATATACAGAAAGGCTATTGATAGATTTTTACAAAATCCAGGAAAATTTTTTATATCCGATGACGAATATAAAAAGCTCTTACAAATTTTTAACCGGAGTTTTACTACGGGCTATTATTTTGGAAATCCGGGAAAAGATTTGATGAGCATAGATTGTCCGAGGAACAAAGGTATACTGCTGGGAAAGGTAGTAGGCTTTGAATCTGAAAACAGTATGACAAAAATATTATTGCAAGAGGAGCTTCGTGTTGGAGATGGAATAGATATAAGGGATGATGAGGGATTTGGATATGTGGTCACCGAGTTTTATGTAAAAAATAATAAAAGATTTAAGGCTAAGCCCGGAGAAATAGTGAAAATTAAAACAAAAGGGAAGGTAAAAGAAGGCACTGCAGTTTATAAAACATCAGATGCGGAATTACTGGAAGAAGCAAAAAGGTCCTATGAAGAACCAGCTTTGAGTAAAAAAATCCCGGTAAAAATTAAACTTTATGCAAAGCTTAATGACAGATTAAAGATTTTTATTGAAGATGAGGATAAAAATTATATATTTTCAGAGTCGGATTATATTGTAAAAAAAGCTCAAAAACGTCCAACCTCCTTGGAGGAAATTAAAGAAAAATTGACAAGGCTCGGAAATACTGTATTTTACTTAAAAGAGTTTAAAGTAGATATGGATGAAAATATCCTCCTACCTTTTAGTGCGTTAAATGATCTAAGACAGGAGGCAATAAAAAAACTTTATGAACGAAGAATAGAAAAATATAAAAACAAAAGGGTCAATGGTAATTATAAGGCATTTTTATCTTATTTTCAGGAGAAAAATAAGGGCAATGAACAAAAAAATAAGGAAATAATGAAGATTACTTTAAGAGTTGATAGCCTGGAAGGGCTAAAAAAAGGCATATCATATATAGACGAAATTTATTTTGGAGGACAAAATTTTAAAGAAACCTTATTTCAACTAAAAAGTGCGCTAAATATTACAAAAAAAGAAGGAAAGAAATTTTATTTGGCTTTACCTCAAATAACGAAACAGGAAGATGTTCGCGAGATATCTGAGCGTTTAGATGAAAGTCTGCTCACGGAAGTCGACGGCGTGGTTGCTGGAAATAACGGGTTATTAAATTATTTTATTGAGAGGAATGTAAATTGTATTGTTGATTTTTCATTAAATATTTTTAATAGTGTAAGCATAGAAGTATTAAAAGAATTGGGTTTTAAAAGAGTGGTACTTTCTCCCGAACTTTCTCTTAAAGCAATAGAAAAATTGAAATCAGATCTGGAGTTAGAGAGTATTGTTCATGGGTATTTACCTTTGATAGTGAGCGAACATAATATTATAAAATCCAATTCGGGGAGAGATTTAAATATAGCCTATCTTAAGGATAGGCTCGGAAAAGAATTCAAGGTGTTTGTGGATGAAAAAAATAGGAGCCATATCTATAACTGCTATGAAATCTGTATGATAAATCACATCGAAGCTTTGACAATGGCTAATATAATGTACGGGCAATTATATTTGGTTGGAAGAAAACCCGAAGAAATAGAGAAAATAACAAAAGCTTATTATTTAAGTATTCGAGAAAAAGAAAAAATCCCTGAAGAAGATGTAGCAAAATACTATACCTTTGGGCATTATTTTAGAGGAGTAAAATAGTAAAAAGGGTGATTTTATTGAATAATAAGGTTTTAGCAAAGCTGGAATTTGATAAGATCAAAAATATCTTAAAAGAATACGCTGTATCGGATATTACCCGGGAAAGGATTGATAAATTAGAGCCCCAAAAAGATCTCCCCTTAATTAGAAGATTGCAAAAAGAAACATCAGAAGGAGTAGCATTGCTGAAAAGGGGGTTCAGACTGCCTTTCGAGTATATTCCGGATATTTCCTCTTCATTAAAGAGAGCAAAATTTGGTGCAGTGTTAAGTAATAGAGAACTCCTTGATGTAGCTCAAATAATGAAGACTTCAAGAGTAATTAAAAAAAATTGGGAAGAGTGGAAAATAGAAGGCTATGAAATATTGCAAAATTTGGTTACTTCCCTTCATAATTTTTATTCATTAGAGGAAAAAATATTTAAAGCGATTCTCAATGAGGAAGAAATAGCCGATAATGCAAGTCCCGCACTGGCTTCTTTAAGGAAAGAAAAAAAGGTCCTCTTTTCGCGTATTAGAGAAAAACTTGAATCAATAATTTCATCACCTTCTTTTCAAAAATTCCTGCAGGAACCAATAGTAACCATAAGGCAGGGACGCTACGTAATACCGGTAAAGCAGGAATTTAGGACAAGTGTTCCAGGTATTATTCATGATCAATCGTCAAGCGGTGCAACTTTGTATATAGAACCTTTATCGGTACTGGAATTAAATAATGAACTTCGGAAAATAGAAATTGAAGAAAAAAAAGAAGAGGAAAGGATATTAAAAGAACTAACCAAAAAGATAGCGGATAATTATGATTCTATTAAAAATAGTTATGAAGTAATATTGGAGCTGGATTTTATTTTAGCAAAAGCTAATTACAGTATAGAAATTAACGGCATTGAACCGATGTTTAATGAAAAAGGTTATCTAAATATTAAACGGGGTAGACATCCTCTCCTTATCTTAAAGGGCGAAGTAGTTCCAATAGATTTATTTCTTGGAGATAAATTCCATGTACTGGTCATTACTGGTCCAAATACCGGTGGGAAAACGGTTACCCTAAAAACCGTAGGACTTTTTTCTATCATGGCTCAATCGGGACTCCACCTTCCAGCGGAAGAAGGAACTGAAGTAGCAGTTTTTAATGAAGTTTTTGCCGATATCGGAGACGAACAGAGCATAGAGCAGTCTTTAAGCACCTTTTCTTCTCATATGAAAAATATTGTGGAAATAATTGAAAACGCTGATGAAAAAAGCCTTGTCTTACTTGACGAACTGGGAGCGGGTACGGATCCCGCCGAAGGGGCCGCTCTTGCCATGGCAATATTAAACTATTTTTATGAACGGGGTATAAGAACAATTGCCACAACCCATTACAGTGAATTAAAAACCTTTGCATTTTCCAGGGATGGTATGGAAAATGCAAGTGTTGAGTTTGATGTAGAAACCTTAAGTCCAACATATAAATTGACCATAGGAATACCGGGCAAAAGTAATGCCTTTGAAATTGCAAAACGATTAGGGTTAAAACATGAACTTCTTGAAACGGCTAAGGAATTTCTTAAAAAGGAAAATTTGGAATTGGAAGGGCTTTTAAAAAGTCTGGAAGGAGAGAGAAAAAAGTTTAACGAAGAATTAAAAAGGTTAAATGAATTAAAAGAAAATTATTATAAAAAAATAACATATCTGGAGGAGGCCCAAAAAAAGCTTGCTGAAAAGGAAGATAAAATTATTGAAAAAGCCAGAGAAAAGGCAAAAAGCATTTTAGAAAAGGCAAAAGAGGAAGCAGAGGATATTATCGAAGAATTGAAAAAGGTAGAGGATTTGGATGATAGGCAAAACAAAGATCGTATAATAGAACTGGCAAGGAAAAGGTTAAGGGAAAACCTGGGAGAGTTAAAGGATGAGAAACCTCTGATAAAAAAATCCAAAAAGCTCTTAAAGGATGTTAATTTCAAACCGGGAGATAGGGTTTTTGTAGAAGGTTTAAATCAAGAAGGTTTTATAGTCGAAATTAATGAAAAAGAAAAAGAAGCATTGGTTTCCATCGGAATTATGAAGATAAATTTACCTTTAAATACTTTGAGCAAAATAGAAGAGGCTTCAACGGGAGTAAAAGATTCAATCAGTTACTCAACTATCAGCATTGAAAAAGCAAAAAATATAGAAAGTAAAATTGATTTAAGGGGACTGACTCTTGATGAGGCAATTTTAAAAGTGGAAAAGTATTTAGACGATGCAAGAGTTGCTGGACTTCCGAGTATAATGATAATTCACGGTAAGGGTACGGGCATTTTAAGAAAAGGTATTCAGGATTTATTAAAGAAGAGAAAAGATGTGAAGACATTTAGACCCGGAAATTATAATGAAGGTGGAATTGGAGTAACGGTGGTGGAGTTTAATTGATTATTATAAGTTCCTGCCTAATTGGTTTAAACAGTAAATACAATGGTGAAAATAATTACGATAAGAATTTTCTCGACATATTAAAAGAAGAAATTATAATCCCTTTTTGTCCCGAGCAGGCTGGAGGGTTACCCACTCCCAGAAGCCCTGCAGAGATTAGCGGAGGGGATGGATTTGATGTTTTGAAGGGGATTGCAAGGGTAGTTACAAAAGATGGGGTAGATGTTACGGAAAATTACATTAAAGGTGCCTATGAAGCCTTAAAATTGGCAAAGATTTATGGTATAACAAAAGCAATATTAAAGTCTAAAAGCCCTTCCTGCGGCTGCGGTGAAATTTACGATGGTTCCTTTAAAAATAAAATTAAAGATGGCACGGGGGTAACCGCAGCGCTATTTTTAGAAAATGGGATTCAAGTGATTTCTTCGGAAGAGTTTTTAAAAGGAAAAAATAAAACAAAAAAATAAAATATAAAACCCCTTAAAAGCTATACGCCTCGCGAAAGGCTAAACTTTTAAGGGGTTTTTTTACATTTAGATTATTAATGTAAATTATAAATTATCATTCGTATTGTTATTTCCATTATTATTTAAATGATTATCCTGGTTTTGTAAAGGATTTTCATCAAGCTCTCCTTCTACAGGAGATTGGAATACGGGGTTTTGAGCAGAATGAACGGGGCAGTACTGCTCCGGAGCCTGATATTTTACATCTAATGGAATTTTTCCTTCTTTTGAAGGAACAAAGGGCGGACGTTTAATAAATACCCTCTTTTGAACCAGCTCAGGAGGACAATAGGGAGTTGCGAGCAGTCCGTTTGTAATATCCACATCCAGTTCTACATGCACGTCGCAAAATTCCGTTGGCTCCGTTCCTTTAATGAAGTATTGTTCCACTACCCTTGGACCCCTTGGATCTTTATAACATAGTTCTGTAGGAAGTTTTCCCGAATCCATGCATACTGGGATTGGCCCGACTATATTATCAGGTCTATCAAAGTCTTTATAAGGTAGATTTTTATGAGCTTCTTTCATTACCTGCATCCAGATATTAGCGGGTTGATTACCGCTGGATACACCTTTCATGGGAACCGGTTCATCGTGACCGATCCAAACAGAAGCTACGTAATAAGGAGTATATCCTACAAACCATACGTCTTTATTATCGGAAGTTGTACCTGTTTTACCCCTGACCGGGTAAGGAAAACTTGATAACCTTCTTGCAGTACCCTCGGGGTCATAAATAGGACCTTTTAATAAATTCGTCATAATAAAAGCTGTCTGAGGGCTAACTGCAACCCATTTTTGCGGTTTTTCTTCATATAAGGTTCTTCCGTTTTTGTCCACGATTTTCAATACGGCAATTGGTTCTATGTGAACTCCCTGATTTGCTAAGGTTTGATATGCGGAAGCGAGTTCTAAAGGAGTAACTCCTTTTGTAAGGCCGCCGAGAGCTATGGCAAGTTGTCTATCGTTTTTGCTACCTTTTAAAACTAAGTCTTTTATTCCCAGCTTTTTAGCATATTCAATTCCTCTGTCAACCCCTATGGAATCAAGAACTTTTACTGCAACAACGTTTACCGACCTTGCAATTGCCTTCCAAAGAGGTGTTAATCCTCTGTAATCGTCGGAAAAGTTTTGAGGAGACCAGGTGCCACTACCGCTGGGATAAAAAACAGGAGAATCATCTATTACGCTGGCAGCTGTAAATCCTGAATCTATTGCTGCTGTGTAAACCACAATGGGTTTAAATGCAGATCCGGGTTGTCTGTAAGATTGATAAGCTCGATTAAGACCTAATTTTTGATAATGTTCTCTTCCTCCTACCAGTGCTTTAATTGCTCCGGTCTTTACGTCAAGAACCACAATAGCGCCTTGTGGCTGGGGTATTCCGTTTTTGTCGTTTTTTGTATATGGGTAATTTGCAGGATTTGATAATGCTTTTTCTGCAGCTTCCTGAATGTTAACATCAATAGTTGTATAAATTTTTAAACCCCCATTATAAATTCTATCATAAGCTTCCTCCTGGGAAATTCCTAAGGATTGTTGCAGTTTTTCAGCAGTTTCCTGCACAACGTAATCTGTATAATACGGGGCTTTGTAATTAGCCTTTGGTGTATTTAAACCAGCTAAAATAATTTTCTCATCCTTCGCCTTTTTTGCTTCTTCTTTTGTAATGTAACCCAATTCTGCCATTTTATCGAGAATTAACTCCTGACGTTCCTTGGCGTTTTTAAAATTAAGATAGGGTGAAAAATACTGAGGGCCTTTGGGTACTCCGGCCAGCATTGCACACTCGGCTAAAGTAAGATCCTTTACATGTTTTCCAAAAAATAGCTGAGAAGCTGCCTCTACTCCATAGGCAGAATGACCGAAATAAATCTGATTCAAGTAAAATTCAAGAATTTGATTTTTTGTGTAATGTCTTTCTAATTGTATTGCCAGCCATGCTTCTTGAATTTTTCTTTTTAACGATTTTTCCTGCGTAAGAAAAGCATTTTTAACCAGCTGCTGGGTAATGGTGCTTGCACCTCTATGATATCCTCCTTTAATGAGGTCCGTAATTAAAGAACCTATTATTGAACGGATGTTTATCCCTTTATGAGAATAAAAATATTGATCTTCTATCGCAATAAAGGCATTTTTCAAATTATCCGGGATTTCTTCTAAGGAAACGGGTATCCTGTTTTGTTCTCCATGAAGTTCCGAAACCACCTTGCCCTTTTCGTCCAGTACAAAAGAAGTTTCGCTGGGTTTTAACTTTTTAGGATCAAAGGGTGGAGCCGTGTTTATATATGAATATGCAACTCCAAAGGCAACTCCGGAAGCGAGCAGGAAAAAAAATAAAATTATTAATGCAAGCCCTCTAAATAGGTTTCTTCTTTTCTTTTTTCCCATACAATCCCCCTCTCTATAATTTTTATTATACCACAGTTGTCAAAAATAAAATAAATCAAATAACATGGGTTTGAAATAATGTTTTGACTATGTTATAATCGTTAAAAAACATAAAATGGAGAGGGAATAGAATGAGACCAGAGGAACAATTTGAAATTCTAAAAAGAGATACTGCTGAAATTATTTCGCCGGATGAATTATTAAGTAAATTGAAAAAATCCTATGAGAGCAAAACACCTCTGAAAGCAAAATTAGGACTCGATCCCACTGCGCCGGATATTCATCTTGGACATGCGGTAGTATTAAAAAAACTGAAAGAATTTCAGGATTTAGGGCATGAAGTTATTTTGATTATTGGGGATTTTACCGGGATGATTGGGGATCCCACTGGAAAATCCGAAACAAGAAAACAATTAACAAGAGAAGAAGTAATGGAAAATGCAAAAACTTATAAAGAACAGGTTTTTAAAATCCTGGACCCTGAAAAGACTACCATCAGGTTCAATAGTGAATGGCTTGCCAAATTGAATTTTGAAGATGTTATTGTACTTTCTTCCAGGTATACCGTAGCACGAATGCTGGAAAGAGAAGATTTCCAGCAGCGTTTTAAAGAAGGAAAGCCAATTTCTATTCATGAATTTTTTTACCCATTGATGCAGGGTTATGATTCAGTAGCATTAAAAGCCGATGTAGAACTGGGTGCTACCGAGCAGAAATTTAATATTTTAATGGGTAGGACATTGCAAAAAGAGTACGGTCAAGAACCTCAAATTGCCATGTTAATGCCAATATTAATAGGTATAGACGGCACAAAGAAAATGAGCAAAAGCCTTGGAAATTACATAGGTATAAATGAACCTCCGAAAGAAATGTACGGAAAGGTGATGTCGATTCCGGACGAGATATTGATCGAATATTACAACTTAGCAACGACTATCCCAAAGGATGAAATAAAGAAAATAGAGAAAGGTTTAAAAGATGGTTCGCTGCACCCGAGAGATGTAAAAATGGCTTTAGCTAAGGAAATAGTAAAAATGTATCATGGCCTGGAAGAAGCAAAAAAAGCTGAAGAAAATTTTATAAAAGTATTTCAGAAGAAAGATATGCCGGATGAAATGGTTGAATATTTCATCCCTGAAGATAATTTGAATCCAGAAAAAAAGATATGGTTGCCTAAACTTTTATCTATAACAGGTCTTGCCTCATCTAACAGCGAAGGTCAGAGATTAATTTTGCAGGGAGCCGTTAAAGTAAACGGCGAACGGATAGAAAATCCTGTTGATATTGATTTAAAGGAACCCGTAATAGTTCAGGTAGGAAAAAGGAAATTTGCCAAAATTTCAATAAAAAATTAAAACTTTTGCGAACCCCTTCAGCATATTTTAATTATGGAGGGGTTTTTTATGTGGGGTAAGTACAGATTGTTCAGGGTGAAAAGGGGTTATTTTAGTTTATATATTATCCTTTTTTTCATTTTTATTGCTGTATTAATTGTATTAAGTTTTATTGAACATCAAATAGCCCCTACTGTTCAGACAATTGCTGAAGCAAGAGCAAGGATGATTGCCACAGAGGCGATTAATAATGCTATTAAAGAAAAAATTGCAAAAAACATTCAATATAAAGACCTTATTACAATACATAAAGATGTAAATGGGCAGATTACACTAATTCAGATTAATACAGTAGAAATTAACAGGATAGAAACGGAAACGTCGTTAGAAGCAGTAAAAAAATTAAAGCAAATTTCGATGGAGACAATAAAAATACCCTTAGGGCTGGTTACCGGAAGTAAGATTCTGGCAAACATAGGACCTAATATTAATATAATGCTGCAGCCGGTAGGCACTGCAGAAGTGGATACTACGGAAGCCTTTGAAGAAGCGGGAATAAATCAAACAAGACATAAAATAATACTCTCAATAACGGCAAAAGTGAAAGTGGTTCAACCCTTTTTTAGCTCTCAGGTGGAAGTTAATACTAATGTTCCTATAGCTGAAACTATAATAGTAGGAACCGTTCCGCAAACTATTCTGGACTTTAAATAATATAGCAATAAGATGAATAACAGAGCATAATTAAATATAACTGATTAATTATTAGAAAAAATGTGTATGGAATAGCTTATTTAGTATTTATTCTACTTATACTGGTTTGAAACTAATCAATTTTTATGTTAAATTAAAATAGCTGTTGTTGTCCAAAATCATTAAAAAACATAATAAAAAAGTTGACAACAGGGCAAATCATATTATATAATAGAATCCCAAGCAAATGGACAAAATTTTTAAACATTATTGGACCTTGGAAACTGAACAGTGTCACGCCTGAGAGTTTCAAAGAAAAGGTGTGTAAGAGAAGAAGAGCTTAAAGGATATAACTTGAGAGTTTGATCCTGGCTCAGGACGAACGCTGGCGGCGTGCCTAACACATGCAAGTCGAGCGGAGGTGTTGGAAGGTGAAAGCCGGAAGACACCTTAGCGGCGGACGGGTGAGTAACACGT